>JBOICE010000503.1:0-9350 GCA_050739815.1 Pseudomonas sp.
GAGGAAACCGATATCGAAACCGCCAAGACCAAGGGCGCTATGGCCTTGTTCGGTGAGAAGTACGGCGACAATGTGCGCGTACTGACCATGGGCGGCGGTTTCTCCGTTGAACTATGCGGTGGTACCCACGTATCCCGTACCGGTGATATCGCCCTGTTCAAGATCACCAGCGAAGGTGGTGTGGCGGCAGGCGTGCGGCGCATCGAGGCGGTCACAGGTGCTGCTGCGCTGGTCTACCTGAATGGCGCCGAAGAACAACTGAAAGAAGCCGCGGTGCTGGTCAAGGGCAGCCGCGACAACCTGCTGGACAAGTTGATCGGCCTGGTCGAGCGCAATCGTCAGCTGGAAAAAGAGCTGGAACAACTCAAGGCCAGGGCCGCCAGCGCCGCAGGGGATGACCTGTCCGGTTCGGCGGTCGAGGTCAACGGCGTGAAAGTCCTGGCTGCCCGCTTGGATGGCCTGGATGGCAAGGCGCTGCTGGCACTGGTCGACCAACTGAAGAATAAGCTCGGTCGAGCGGTGATCCTGCTTGGCGGTGTGCTGGATGAGAAGGTCGTGCTGGTCGCGGGCGTCACTCAGGATCTGACCGCTCAATTGAAGGCCGGTGAACTGATGAGGCAGGCGGCAGCAGCGGTCGGCGGCAAAGGCGGCGGTCGTCCGGATATGGCGCAGGGTGGTGGTGTCGATGCCGCTGCGCTGGATGCTGCGCTGGCGCTGGCAGTACCTTTCGTCCAACAAGGTCTTTAATGCTCGGCTCAAGTTGCCCGCCCGCCGCCCGGCGGGCCTTGGCGATGGGTTGAGTTGAATGTTTAATGGGCGCCCTTCACGGGCTGAGGCGGCTTTGAAATGGCTTTGATCGTACAGAAGTTTGGGGGCACCTCCGTCGGCACCGTCGAGCGTATCGAGCGGGTAGCCGAGAAGGTCAAGAAATTCCGCGAAGCGGGCGATGACTTGGTGATTGTGTTATCCGCCATGAGTGGCGAGACCAACCGCCTGATCGACCTGTCCAAGCAGATCAGTGACCAACCGGTACCGCGTGAGTTGGATGTGATGGTCTCCACGGGCGAGCAGGTGACTATCGCCTTGCTGGCCATGGCTCTGATCAAGCGTGGCGTGCCGGCGGTGTCCTACACCGGCAATCAAGTACGTATCCTGACGGACAGCGCGCACAACAAGGCGCGTATCCTCCAGATCGATGACCAAAAAATTCGTGCCGACCTCAAGGCTGGCCGTGTAGTGGTGGTCGCGGGTTTCCAGGGTGTGGACGAGCACGGCAATATCACTACGCTTGGGCGTGGCGGTTCCGACACCACGGGCGTGGCTCTGGCTGCTGCACTGAAAGCCGATGAGTGCCAGATTTATACCGATGTGGACGGTGTTTACACCACCGACCCGCGCGTCGTGCCTCAGGCTCGGCGTCTGGACAAGATCACCTTCGAGGAAATGCTGGAAATGGCCAGCCTCGGTTCCAAGGTGCTGCAAATCCGTTCGGTGGAGTTCGCCGGCAAGTACAACGTCCCGCTGCGCGTGCTGCACAGCTTCCAAGAGGGGCCGGGCACCCTCATTACTATTGATGAAGAGGAATCCATGGAACAGCCGATCATCTCCGGCATCGCCTTCAACCGCGACGAAGCCAAGCTGACCATCCGTGGCGTGCCGGATATTCCCGGTGTGGCCTTCAAGATCCTTGGCCCGATCAGTGCCGCGAATATCGAAGTGGACATGATCGTGCAGAATGTCGCGCACGATAACACTACCGACTTCACCTTCACCGTTCATCGCAATGACTACCAGAACGCCCAGCAGGTACTCGAGCAGACGGCTCGCGAGATCAATGCGCGGGAAGTCAGCGGCGATCTGAAGATTGCCAAGGTCTCCATTGTCGGCGTCGGTATGCGCTCCCACGCGGGCGTGGCCAGCCGTATGTTCGAAGCCTTGGCCAAGGAGAGCATCAATATTCAGATGATCTCGACCTCGGAAATCAAAGTCTCGGTGGTGATCGAGGAGAAGTACCTGGAACTGGCCGTGCGCGCATTGCACACCGCTTTCGAATTGGACGCCCCAGCCCGACAGGGCGAATAAGGCGTTGCCCGAAAGGCGCGGTTGATCCCGCGCCTTTCGTCATTTTGGCGGATGTGGTGGAGCTTTCTTTCTGCCTACACTAGTCAATACTTGGGTGAAGGCCTCCAGTGCTTGAGATTCATGGGGGCTGCCATCATTTTAATTTTGCAGACTGTTTGTTGTCCTGAACTGTAATCCGTAAGGAGAAAGGGAATGCTGATTCTGACTCGCCGGGTCGGAGAGACCCTAATGGTGGGTGACGATGTCACTGTCACTGTATTGGGTGTGAAAGGTAATCAGGTGCGCATTGGCGTTAACGCGCCCAAGGAAGTCGCTGTGCACCGAGAGGAAATCTACCAGCGCATCCAGAAAGAGAAAGACCAAGAACCAAGCCACTAATTTTTATCAATTTTTGGCTTTGCAAACGGGGCAAAGATGGATATCATGCGCCCCGTGTTGCGGAGAGGTGGCCGAGTGGCCGAAGGCGCTCCCCTGCTAAGGGAGTACATCTCAAAAGGGTGTCGGGGGTTCGAATCCCCCCTTCTCCGCCATTATTTAGAACGAAGTTGATGTGTTTGGTTTTTGCAGTAAGTCGTTGAAATTACTGGAAAAATTAGTTGACCGTCAGATTCGAAGCTTTATAATTTGCGTCATCAGTGCACTCATAGCTCAGCTGGATAGAGTACTCGGCTACGAACCGAGCGGTCGGAGGTTCGAATCCTCCTGAGTGCACCATCTTAGAAGATTGGTTTACAGCAATGTCAGCCATCTTGTTTTAACCAGAGGCTCCTTCGGCAGTATCTGGATGTCGTAAAAATGCACTCATAGCTCAGCTGGATAGAGTACTCGGCTACGAACCGAGCGGTCGGAGGTTCGAATCCTCCTGAGTGCACCATATAGAAAGGGCCTGCAGCAATGCAGGCCCTTTTTCTTTGTCTAGCGTTTACCCCGAACGCAGCCATTCTCATCGAAGCTGACTTGGCGACTGCGGCCTGCCTTGTCTTGGTATTGGTAACGCTGTTGGCCGTTCTGGCTACTGATCTTGTCCGGTTTGCCCAAGGCGCTCTCTACATCTGCGCGAGTCATTCCGGTGCGGACTTCCTTCTGAATCATCGCGGCGCGGCGGGCGTTGCCCGTGACACGGTTGCCACAGCCATCCTGTTGCTCGCCGACTATCACCAGTTTGCTGGCCTTTGCTCCTTTACTGGTTTTTCTTGAGTTCGTGCCTTTGACGGTTTTCGCCAGGGGCACAGGTTTGCCGCTACCCGGTGTCGGGTTGTGGGCGTTTTGCAGTTGCTGTGCCTGTGCCGCAGGGCAGCCTTGCTGGGTGAATGTGGCATGACCGTTGGCGTCTTCACAGCGGAACACGGTTGAGGCCAGCAGTAGCGGGGAAGGGCAGAGCAAAGTGGCGCAGAATGCTGCGCGTAGCAGTCTATGCATGGGGGCGTCCTCCTTGACGATCGCCGGGCCAGCTTAGCGTGTGCATATTTTCTGGGCCAGCAGTGCCCTCTTTAATTTGCTCTGCGTCGGAGTTAAAGGATGCAGGCAAAGCTGAGCTTTGTGATGCAAGCGCTTGTTCTTGCCTAGATTTTGTAACGTGCAAAGCCATTGAGCGGTGTTATCATTTCTCCTGTCAGCCCCGCCGGGGCTTATGGAATACCACCATGGACTTACCCAGTAGTAACTCAGAACCTCGATTGTCCAATCATGAACTGACTGATTGATCCCTTTTGGCGTGCCCTGCCGCTGGGGGTGGAGTGCGCTATGACTGAAGTAGAAGCAAAAAAACCGCAAGAAAGCCTGCAGGACCGCCTGGCTCAGGTAGTTGAACTGCTGCATCGCCATAAGCTGGTCGAAGACCTGACGCATCGTCAGGAAGGCCATCATCAGGATCGGGTAGAAAACCTGATTCACCGGCAGAATCTCGCCGAGCTTCAGCGCAAGCTCGATGACCTGCACTCTGCCGACGTTGCCCACATTCTTGAAGCTCTGCCGCTGGCCGACCGTCTGACTGTCTGGCAGTTGGTCAAGGTCGAGCGCGATGGCGACATCCTCCTTGAAGTCTCGGATTCGGTGCGCGAAACGCTGATCGCCGACATGGACGATCACGAGATTCTGGCAGCGGCCAGGGAGATGGACGCCGACGAACTGGCGGACCTGGCGCCTGAGTTGCCACGCGACGTAGTCCACGAACTGATGGAAACGCTCGACGCGCAACAGCGTGAGCGCGTGCGTTCGGCGTTGTCCTACGAAGAGGATCAGGTCGGCGCCCTGATGGATTTCGAGATGGTCACCATCCGCGAGGATGTCAGCCTGGAAGTGGTGCTGCGCTATCTGCGCCGCCTCAAAGAACTGCCGGGGCACACCGATAAGCTGTTCGTGGTTGATTATGACGGTGTACTGAAAGGCGTATTGCCGATCAAGCGCCTATTAGTCAACGATCCGGAGAAGCAGGTAGCCGAAGTAATGGCTGACGATCCGGTGAGCTTCCATCCCGATGAAGATGCCTACGATGCCGCCCAGGCTTTCGAGCGCTATGACTTGATTTCCGCTCCGGTGGTGGACAAGAACGGCAAGCTGATTGGCCGTCTGACCATCGACGAAATGGTCGATTTGATCCGTGAGGAAAGTGAAGCCGAAGTGCTGAATATGGCCGGTCTGCGCGAAGAAGAAGATATCTTTGCCTCGGTCTGGAAGTCGCTGCGCAACCGTTGGGCCTGGCTGGCGATCAACCTGATCACGGCCTTTATCGCCTCACGCGTGATTGGCCTGTTCGAGGGCTCGATTGAGAAGTTGGTGGCATTGGCTGCGCTGATGCCGATCGTTGCGGGTATTGGTGGAAACTCCGGGAACCAGACGATCACAATGATCGTGCGGGCGATGGCGTTGGATCAGGTGGGTACCGGTAATACCTCGCGCCTGATGCGCAAAGAGCTAGCGGTGTCGTTGTTCAATGGCGTGGTCTGGGGTGGAGTGATCGGGGTTGTCGCCTACATGCTCTACGGCAGTTGGTCGCTGGGTCTGGTGATGACGGGGGCGATGACGCTCAATCTGCTCCTGGCAGCGCTGATGGGGGTGTTGATCCCCATGACGCTGGTACGCATGGGGCGCGATCCGGCTTTGGGCTCCAGTGTAATGATTACTGCGGTGACCGATAGCGGCGGCTTCTTCATCTTCCTTGGATTGGCAACAGTGTTTTTGCTCTGAGTTGTCACCCATAAAAAACCGCCGAAGAGGCGGTTTTTTATGGGTGACGGTTGGCGCGCGCACAAAAAAGCCAGCATTACGCTGGTTTTTTTGTGCGTGGGTGCTCTTTAAGCCTCTTCGGCGCTTAATTCTGCGTCATGGGCGATCAGGGCAACCAGGGCATTCTGCTGGCGACGCGACAGTTGACGGAAGCGTTGCAGCAGTTCGCGCTCATGCAATGACAGTTCGGGTCTGTCCAAGCGCATGCTTAGGTCGTCATCCAGCGCACCCTCTTGAACCATGCTCTGTTCAAGG
Source organism: Pseudomonas sp. (assembly GCA_050739815.1). Classification (GTDB taxonomy): domain Bacteria; phylum Pseudomonadota; class Gammaproteobacteria; order Pseudomonadales; family Pseudomonadaceae; genus Aquipseudomonas. The sequence goes on from JBOICE010000503.1 coordinate 5,563, forward strand.
CGAGCAATGATCTCGGAATTCATGCTGCGATGGTGGTTGCGTGCGACATCGGCGATGCGTTCACGCATGCCATCGGGCAAGCGAACAACAAACTTGTCAGCCGTACGGCTGGAGTAAATAGCCTGTTTCATAGGGCGCATACATTTAAACCGGTTAGTTCAGGAGGGCGATGCTGGCAATGAGCCGCATGATTGTCACCGGTTGGACAATCATTAGCACTAGCCGTTCAACCAAGATCGCGGTTTGCGTCTTTACGACCGCACAGTCACCTAGGCGTTTTAATTGACGCCAATTCTATGTCGTATTTTGGACGGGGTACAGGCTTTTTGCCAGCACCAGTTGTCAGAAATGCGTGCTATCGGACAGAACTACCGCCCCAGAGCATCTACCGCATAAAAATTTAAGCTCATTGTCACCTAATCGTCACGCCCGATTAACGGGGCTGACACAGGCTTTGCTTATCTTGGTCTACACCAGATGGCGGCCGGTAGTCGCCCGACAACCGTTAATGAGAGGGCAAGCCCATGAATGCAGTGATCCGTGTTGAGAGCCTGAACAAGACGTTCGGCCGCAAGCAGGCGCTGTACGACTTGGCGTTGTCCGTGCAGCCAGGCGAGATGGTCGCGTTGATTGGTGCCTCCGGCTCCGGCAAGTCTACTTTGTTGCGTCACCTGGCTGGTTTAGCCTGCTGTGATCGCAGCGCGGGTGGCAGCATCCGCGTGCTGGGCCGTGAAGTGCAGGCGCAAGGCCGCTTGAATGGTGAAGTGCGGCGTGTGCGAGCGGACATTGGCTACATCTTCCAGCAGTTCAACCTGGTCGCTCGCTTGAGCGTTCTCGACAATGTGTTGCTCGGCTGCCTCGGGCGCATGCCGCGTTGGCGCGGCACCTTCGGTATGTTCAGTGCCGAAGAAAAGCAGCGTGCCATGGATGCCTTGGAGCGCGTCGGCTTGGCTGACCTGGCGGCGCAGCGCGCATCCACGCTATCCGGCGGCCAGCAGCAGCGCGTGGCCATCGCCAGGGCACTGACGCAACGTGCCGAAGTGATTCTGGCCGATGAGCCGATTGCTTCGCTCGACCCTGAGTCCGCGCGCAAGGTCATGGAAATCCTTGCCGATATCAATCGCCGCGACGGCACGACCGTGGTGGTCACCCTGCATCAAGTGGATTACGCCGTGCGCTATTGCCGCAGGGCCGTTGCGCTGAAAGGTGGGCGCATCCACTTCGATGGCCCCGCCGAGCGCCTTAGCCCCGACTTCCTTAATGACCTGTATGGCGCCGACCTCGACGTCAGCCTGCTGTTTTCCGACAAAGCCCGCCGCCCACACCTCGTGCAGGAACTGCCGCTGGCCGTGGCCAAAGCCTGATTCACCGTAACCCCCAACACCTACCTGTAACAGGAGCGTTCTCCATGTTCAAACGCATCGGCCGTGTCTTCGCCGCCTCCGCGCTGCTGACCGGCTCCCTCTTGGGCGCTGCTCAGGCTGCTGATCAGCATGAAATCAATTTCGGCATCATTTCCACCGAGTCGTCGCAAAACCTGAAGACCCTGTGGGATCCCTTCCTTGCCGATATGTCCAAGCAGACCGGCCTGAAGATCAAAGCTTTCTTCGCGCCGGACTACGCCGGGATCATCCAGGGTATGCGTTTCGACAAAGTCGATATCGCCTGGTACGGCAACAAGGCCGCAATGGAGGCTGTGGATCGCGCCAACGGCGAGATCTTCGCCCAAACCGTCGCCGCCAATGGCACTCAGGGCTACTACAGCCTGATGGTTGCGCACAAAGACAGCCCGATCAATTCGATCGACGACATGCTCAAGAACGCGAAAGCCCTGACCTTTGCCAATGGTGATCCGAACTCCACCTCGGGCTATCTGGTGCCCGGCTATTACGTGTTCGCCAAGCACAACGTCGATGCCAACAAGATCTTCAAGCGTGCGCTGAACGGCAGCCATGAAGTGAATGCTCTGTCGGTGGCCAACCAACAAGTCGATGTTGGCACCTTCAACAGTGAAGGCATGGAGCGTCTGCGCGTGACCGCTCCGGACAAGGCTGCACTGCTGAAAGTGATCTGGACTTCGCCGCTGATCCCGGCCGACCCGATCGTCTGGCGCAAGAACCTGGCTGACGCCGACAAGACCAAGCTGCGCGCGTTCTTCATGAGCTACGGCGCCAACCCACAAGAGTTGAAAGTGCTGGAAGGCCTGCAGTGGGGCAAGTTCCGTGCCTCCAACGACGACCAGTTACTGCCGATCCGCCAGCTTGAACTGTTCAAGAAACGCACTGAGGTAGCGAACAACGGCAAGCTGTCCGCCACCGATAAACAGGCGCAACTGCAGGCCCTGGATGTCGAATTGGCCAAGCTTGAGAAGCGCCTTGCCGAGCTTGAGAAGGGCAGCGCTGCAAACGCCGGTTGATCTGATCGAGCGCGGCGCCTGGCGCCGCGCTTACCTTGCCGCTCTTGAGAGTTGTTTATGTCCACCCTGACTTCCTCTACCTCTGCTGCCGCGACCGGTAAGCGTTCCTGGTTGAACCTGCTTGGTTGGGGTTTGCTTTTGGCCATGCTGGTTTGGTCTTGGCACGGCGCCGAGATGAATCCGCTGGCGCTGATCCGTGACTCGGGAAATATGGCGACCTTTGCCGCCGATTTCTTTCCGCCGGATTTCAGCAACTGGGAGCTGTACCTGAAGGAGATGGTCACCACCGTGCATATCGCCATTTGGGGCACGGTGCTGGCGATTATTTGTGCGATTCCGCTAGGCATTCTCTGCTCTGAAAATATCGTGCCCTGGTGGGTCTATCAGCCCGTGCGCCGGGTGATGGATGCCTGCCGCTCAATCAATGAAATGGTTTTCGCCATGCTCTTCGTGGTGGCGGTCGGTCTGGGCCCGTTTGCCGGCGTCTTGGCGTTGTTTATCAGCACCACTGGGGTGCTTGCCAAGCTGTTTGCCGAGGCGGTCGAAGCTTCCGATCCTGGCCCGGTCGAAGGGGTGCGCGCCACTGGCGCCAGTGCCTTGCAGGAAGTGATCTTCGGGGTGATCCCGCAGGTACTACCGCTGTGGATTTCCTACTCGTTGTACCGCTTCGAGTCCAACGTCCGTTCGGCCACGGTGGTCGGCATGGTCGGCGCCGGTGGTATTGGCGTGATCCTCTGGGAGGCGATTCGCGGCTTCCAGTTCGGCCAGACCTGCGCCGTGCTGCTGGTGATCATCGTCGTGGTGAGCATGATCGACATCCTCTCGCAACGCCTGCGCAAGCTGTTTATCTGAGGGAATCAAGGTCGCACCAAGCACCTTCTCTCAGGCTTTTTTGCTTTTCCCGCGATCTGGCTACTGTCGGGTGGACCTGTCTTGTCCCCCCGTCGTGCCGGGTGCTTTCAGTAGCAGATGGCCCCATGAAGGAGGCAGATATGAATGGCAGCTCCGCTCCGGCAATCACTGCGCGGCAGCGCTGGATGGGTGTACTCGCCCGTGCTGGCGGCGATCTACCCAGCTTTGAAGCGGTCTTGAAGGACGCCGACTACCGAATGATCCGCGCGCCGGAAATCGGCATGACCCTGGTGCGAGGGCGCATGGGCGGCACCGGTAGCGCCTTCAACCTCGGTGAAATGAGCGTGACCCGTTGTGTGGTGCGTCTGGCCGACGGCCGTACCGGCCACAGCTATGTGGCCGGCCGCGACAAGCGCCATGCCGAACTGGCGGCCCTGGCCGATGCGCACCTGCAAGGCAGCCAGCAGCAACGCTGGTTGCAACAACTGGTTGAGCCCCTGGCCCAGGCGCAGGCGGCTCG
>JBOICE010000504.1:0-4669 GCA_050739815.1 Pseudomonas sp.
AGAAGATTGGCCTGATCGGCCCCTCCGGTGCCGGCAAGTCGACCCTGGTCAACCTGCTGCTGCGTCTGTACGACCTGGAAAGCGGACGCATCCTGATCGACGGCCAAAATATCGCCGAGGTCGCCCAAGAAAGCCTGCGCGAGCAAGTCGGCATGGTGACCCAGGACACCTCGTTACTGCATCGCTCGATCCGCGACAATTTGTTGTATGGCAGACCCGACGCCACTGACGCTGAACTCTGGGAGGCGGCGCGCAAAGCCCGCGCCAACGAGTTCATTCCCCTGCTCGCGGATGCCCAGGGCCGCACAGGCTTCGACGCCCATGTGGGCGAGCGTGGGGTGAAACTCTCCGGCGGTCAGCGCCAGCGCATCGCCATCGCCCGCGTACTGTTGAAGGATGCGCCGATCTTGATCCTCGACGAAGCCACCTCGGCCCTCGACTCCGAGGTCGAGGCGGCGATCCAGGAAAGCCTGGATACCCTGATGCAGGGCAAGACAGTGATCGCCATCGCCCACCGCCTGTCGACTATCGCGCGAATGGACCGCCTGGTGGTGTTGGACAAAGGCCAGATCGCCGAGAGCGGTAGCCACGCCGAACTGATCGCCCGCGGCGGCCTGTATGCGCGCCTGTGGCAGCACCAGACCGGCGGGTTCGTCGGAGTGGATTGAAGCCCCCGTAGGAGCGGCCCATGGCCGCGAACTTTCTCAAGGAGAACGCTCATGGATGAGCAATGCCACCCCACCCAACCCGCCATCGCCTGGCGTAAACCCGGGCATGCCGCTCTGCGTAAAGGGCGGGTTTCCCAAGGCCATACCGCGTACCTGGTAACGGCGACCACCCTACACCGCGAACAGCTCTTTATCCATTTCGCCGCCGCTTGCAGCGCCGCACGCTGCTTCGAAGAGCCCGCCCTGCTCGGCCGCAGCCATATGTTGGCCTGGGTGCTGATGCCCGACCATGCCCATTGGCTGCTTGAACTGGGCGCAGCCGACAGGCTCAGCGATGTGATCTTGCGGCTGAAATCGGCCAGCTCCTGGCACGCCAACCGCCTGTTGAATCGGCAAGGCCCGCTCTGGTCGAAAGCCTTCCACGACCATGCCGTGCGCGAAGAGGATGACCTGCAGGCCATCGCCCGCTATGTAGTCGCCAACCCGCTTCGGGCCGGGTTGGCCAGGCGAGTCGGGGACTACCCGTTCTGGAATGCCATCTGGCTTTGATCGATCATTTCGCGGCCATGGGCCGCTCCTACAAAGCAACTCGCATCGCCCGTAGGCCACAAAGGAATCAGGCTTGCCGATACGGCAGCGCCGCCCTGGCGTCTTCTGCATAAGCCCGTACCCCGGCTCGTTCCTGCTCGAGGAAGTCTGCCACTGCCGCGCGCAACCCAGGATGCCTGAGGTAATGCCAGGAGCGCGTAAGCACCGGCTCGAAACCGCGAATCAGCTTGTGTTCGCCCTGCGCACCGGCGTCGAAACGCCGTAAACCCTGGCTGATCGCGTAGTCCATGCCCTGGTAAAAACAGGTCTCGAAGTGCAGTCGGTCGAACTCCGCCAGGCAGCCCCAATAGCGCCCATACAAGCTGTCGCCCGCGAGCAAGCTGAAGGCCATCGCCACCGGGCGTGATCCCTGACGGGCCAAGACCACGCGGATCGTCTCAGGCATTCGCTCGGCCAGCAGGCTAAAGAAGCTGCGCGTCAGGTACGGCATCTGCCCGCGTACGGCGTAGGTATTGGCGTAGCAGGCGTAGACGAAATCCCATTCGGCCTCGCTCAGTTGCGGACCCAGCCGCCAGTCGAAATCGATGCCCTGCCCCGCTACCTGCTCGCGCTCTTTACGGATTTGCTTGCGCTTGCGCGAGGCCAGCGCATCGAGAAAGTCTTGAAAATCCCGATAAGCATGGTTGCGCCAGTGGTACTGACAACCCAGCCGCTCCAACCAGCCCTCGCGCCCGCTCAACAGCGAATCCGCCACCTCGTCGGTGAAATTGATATGCAGCCCCGACAGGCCCTGCTCCACCAATCCCGCGCTGAGCCGATCGAGCAACTGGCCCGCCGCGTCGGGAAAGCCCAGTAGGCGTGGGCCGCTGACCGGCGAAAACGGCACGCCACCGAGCAGCTTCGGGTAGTACGCGATACCGGCGCGCTGGCAGGCATCCGCCCAACCATGATCGAACACGTACTCCCCGTAGGAATGGGCTTTGACATAGGCCGGCAGCGCAGCCAGCAACTGACCTTGAGCATCGACCAATAAACGATGGGCTGGCGTCCAGCCCGTACGCCCACCGACACTGCCGCTGTCTTCCAGAGCAGAGAGAAAAGCGTGGCTAAGCAGTGGTTGCGCACTCGGCACCAGAGCATCCCAGGCGCGGGCATCCAGATCGGCGAGACACGGCAAAATTAGAATCGACATACGCGCAGTCTGGCCTGCCGCGCAGCCGAAAAAAAGCCCCGCACTAGGCGAGGCTTAAATAAGGAGCGGAGCAGTTGTCGCTTGAACTTAGAACACGTACTGAGCGCGGACCACGAAGCCGTCACCGTCGTCATCACCAGCACGGTTGGTGATCTTGTCGGTCTTGGCCTTGGTGTACATGCCGCTGAGCTTGACTGCTTCGTTGGCGTACCAGTTGACACCGAGGTTGTGCACCTTGGCCTCGGTGTCATCGGCTTCACGCAGGAAGGTGCTGGTAGCGTTGGTCACGGCCACATCGTTGTCTACCGAGAGGCTGTCATAGCGGTAGTACACTTCCCAGGCGCCGAGCTGCTTGTTCGCCGGTTTGATGGCGTCGAACTTGCCCATCTTGTAGCCACGCGCTTCGCCGGTCAGGGTGTAAGCCACCTGGGCGTAGAAACCATCGCCCTCAAGATCCGACTGGGCGCCGGCCGAGTCGGTGTCACGCTTGAAGTACTCGCCTTGAAGCGAGAGCGGGCCCATCGCCCATGCAGCTTCCAGACCCCAGGCGGTATCGTCTTCCCACATGTTGGGGCCGGAGTTGGTGCCAGCGAAGACGGCGCGGTTACCCAGGTTGCCGGAAGCGTTGCCGCCGTTGGTGTCTACCCCGCGCATGCCCAGGCGCGAACGGTAGCGAACGTCGGCAGCGGCTACATCATCCAGGTCACGCTGAGCGAAGTTGGCACCAAAGTGCAGAACTCGGCCGGGCTCGGCCATAGGCGCGAATACGCCACGGGCGTTGAATTGCTTGACGCTGTCGCCCTCGTCATCGTTGGCGTCTTTGCTGGACAGGCTGGTGGAGACATAGGCGTAGTTGCTGATCAGCGCCTGTACTTGCAGACCCAGGCCGTCCTGGTGGGTATTGACCCAGTCAATCATCTCGTTAGGCGCGCTGCGTTCGAGGGCGGTCACCCACTTGGAGCTGGTGGCTTTTTCCAGACCGAAATCGGGGTCGAAACGACCGGCCCGCAGGGTAATAGGAGCGAAGCCGGTGTAGCTGAAAGAGGCCTCATCGAAGTTGCCGCTGCCCGCGGCACCGTTGCTATTACCGGAGTTTTCCGAGAAGTCATAGGCAACGGCGTAAGCCCAGTCGGAGTAGGCAATGCCGGAGAGTTCGAGGTAGGCGCGGCGGAAGTAGGCGGCATCCCCGGTATCGCCGTTTCTGGTGTAGAAACCGTCGAAGCGACCGTAGTCGGCCTGCAGGCGACCACCCAGCTTGAAGCTGAAGGATTTGTCGGTGGTAGCGACTTCCAGGCCACCCTTAGTTTTTACAACGATGTCAGCGCCGTCAGTGGTTACGGTACCGGCGAAAGCCTGGGCGGAAATGGCCAGGGCCAGGGCGCTGGCGGCAAAACCGGCGAAGTGCTTACGGATCATCGAAGAATTCCCCTTTTGGTCTTTGAAAAACACCCGAGCAGCGGGCTCGTTTGTGCTGGGAGGGAATCTTGGCGACGGGTTATTTCAGCGCAGTTGCTTTTATATAAATGTTTTATGACAAAGGAACTTTTTTACTCCGAATTAACATAAGCAGAGAACCGCTCTAGGACGCACATTCCAGACGTTTCTTCAGCGATCTTTGCCGCAGAGGAAGCGCCCACAAAACGCGCGAACCTTGGCACAAACGACGCGGCAAGCAATCGACTCCGCCTCGGCACCCGGCCAGCACTCGGCGCCACTGAAAAACAGCAGAAACATGAGCAGGCAGGTCGCCGCGAACTCGATGGCGCACATCCGCAGCACGAATTTGTCGCGACTGGTCAGCCAGTCATATTGAGCGTGCGCCATGGCATTAGCTGCGCCTGCTGCGCTGTCGAAGGCAATGCGCCGGCGTTGACGAAAGGCGTGGAAGATCGGCAACCACCTGCAAGCTGAGCACGCGGTCTTAGTGCCTGGCGCAGCGCAAAGTCGTGGCGATCGGCAGCCTGACCAGCGCCCTGGTGAGCGCATGCATCAGCGGCCAATAAAATCTATTTATTCGATAATAATTGCGCAATATTAGCGCTTTTTAAAATAGATTAAATGATAGAATATCTCTCCATCACCAGCGGCTTCCCAGCGCCTGAGCCTCGAAAGCGAGTGTTTCGAGCAGGCCAGACGAGCGCCACCTGGATACCAACGGAGGACACCGAGCATGATCGAATTACGACTCTTTGAGCAGTTGGGAGGCGCCAATCACGGCTGGCTCAATGCACGTCACCACTTCTCTTTCGCCGAGTATTAC
>JBOICE010000505.1:0-4760 GCA_050739815.1 Pseudomonas sp.
TGCGAGAACATCTGTGCCAGGGCGAAGTCGGCGCTGTTCTGGCCACCCCGGGCGGCGGCGAGCAAGCGGTGCAGAGCCTGCTCCGGGTCGACTTGGCCGAGGTAGCCACGGCGGTAGATTTGCCCGAGGTAGTAGTTGGCGCTGACTTCGCTGGTCGCGGCCTTGAGCAGGTGCTGCTCGGCTTTTTGCGGGTCCTGCGGGAGCAGCTTGCCCTCGAAGTAGAGCTTGCCCAGCAGCAGTTCCGCGCGCGGCTGGGCGGCGTCGCGGCCGTTTTTGAGGTAGTCGAGCAGCTTGTCGACGTCACCCAGGGCCGGGTAGTCATAGAGCAGGCGAGCCAGGCTGACCCAGGCGGCGGGGTAGCTCGGGGCTATCTGTTCGAGCAGGCGTTGCGCGGTGGCTTCGTCCGGTTTACCCAGTTCTGCGTCGGCCAGTACCTGCGCGACGCTCTCCACGCGCTGCGCCGGCACGGCACCACGCTGATAGGCACTCTGCAGTTGTTCCAGCAACGCGGTTTGCTGTTCGGTTTGGCCGCGTTTCTGGTACAGGGTGGCCAGCTCGACATAGCAGACATCCGCAGTGCTTAGCGCTTGTTTGCAGATGCGCTCGATGTCATCCAGGTGCTGGTCGTAGCTGCCCTGGGTGCGATAGAGCAGCAGCTGGGCCAGCTCTGCCTGCGGATAACCGGCCGCTCGCCATTGGCTGATGCGTTGCTGCGCATTCACCTTGGGGAAGCTCTGCGGGTATTGCAGGTAGAGCATCGCCAACGGCAGCAGGGCACCCTGTTCCCCTGCGGCGAAGGCCTGCTTGAGCAGCTTTTCGGCTTCCTGACGTTCGGCTTCTGTGGCGCTCGGTTTGACCGCCAAGAGTTTGCCCAGCCGTGCCGCCGCGCGCGGCGAGCTATCCGCCGCCTGCCGGTAAGTGTCTTCGGCCTGGCGCAGCAGTCCAGGGTCGCCACTCTCCAGTTGGATATCGGCCAGGCCGACTTGGGCATCGGCGTAACCCAGCTCGGCGAGCTGCCGGTAGTTCTGCTCGGCGGTCGCGGCATCACCGTTTTTCAGCGCTTCATTGGCCAAACGCTGATCCGGCAGGCCGGCGCAGCCGGCCAGGCTCAGCGCCGCGACCAGCAGCAGGAGTTGCGGTTGAGTGTTAGCCACGGAGCGGCCCTCCTTCACTGTGAACACGCCTTAGAACCCTGCCGCCAGGGCTTTATCGATCAGCCAATCGAGCGAAGGGCCGCGATCACTGCTGACTTCCACTGGGCGGCCGGCGAGGGCGCTGTCCAGCGGCTCATCCGGTTGGATCTGCACGCGGATGTCCGCGGAGAGGTTGTCGCTATCGTTCAAGCTGCTGCTGACGATCTTGCCGCGCCGAGCCTCTGCTTCACCGGCAACCAGGAAACTGACGCGGGCGCCGGGCTTGATTTCGTTGAATTTGTTGTAGGGGAAGCGCGCTTCGATGCTGGCCTGGCTGCCTTGCGGGACCAGTTGGAAGATCACCTCACCCTTGCTGGCGTACTGCCCGTCGGCCACCAGCTGGCGCGCCACGGTGCAGTCGCAGGGGCTGGTCAGGGTGCCCTTCATCTGCTTGTCGAACAGGGTTGCGACGTTGGCCGGGTTGAGCTGCTGCTCGTCCAGGTGACCTTTGAGCATCTCCAGCATGGAGGCGCTGAAGGTGGCGATTGGCGCCCCTTTGGCAACCTGGCCATCGGCACCGATCAGGCTTTGCACCGTGCCTTCACGGGGCATGGTGACTTGCATGCCGGGCACGCGAACCAGGCCGGACTGCGCATGGGTGACGAAGTACAGGCCGTAAATCGATTTGAAGATGAAACCGAAGGCGGCCAGCCCGACCAGGAACAGCGCCAGGCTGAGGCTCACCGCACGCAGGCGGCCAACGGCGCTCATGCCGGTGCCGGCTTTTTCCTTGCGCGCCTTGGTGAAGTTCTCGCGCTGCAGGGTGGTCAGCAGCTCGCCGACGCTGACCAGTTCGCCACTCAGGTGGGCGGTGATCAGGTGGCGCAAGGTGGTGATCTCACGCGCGCGCAAATTGTGGAACTGGCAACCGATGCGGCCGCTGTCGAAGTCGACCGAACGCACCTGGAATTCCACGTCTATGGCCAGGCTGAGGCTGTCGATCACAAACAGCAATTTGCCTTTGTGGAAGTCCCCGACCTGTACCGGGATCTTGCTGGCGCTGTAGCCAAAGCCGCCGGCGGAGATATCCAGCAGGCTTTGCTCGACCACTTCGCGGTTTTTCCCGCTGAAGCGAATCTTTGCCGGAAGTTTGACCCGAGCGTGCTGGCGCTGGGCTTCCGACTCATGCACCACATTGATGTTGACGGCTGTGTTCATGCTGATATTCCTACTTGAATGCTCGCTAATTCGGTCAGACCACTAGCAGCAGCGCGGCAATGAAGACGCTGGCGGCAGAGAAGGTCATGGTTCGGGAGGACCAGGTGTTGAACCAGCGCTGGAAGCTGGCGAGATCGCGGTTGAGCTTGGTCGGCTGACGGGTCCAGGACTGCTGGTCGAGGCGGAAGAACACGTAGATCTTCACGAGCGCGCCGACGATCTGGTTGTAATAAAGAATCAGCGGGTAAGCCGGGCCGATGCGGTGTCCGCTGACCGACAGCAACAGCGTCAGGATCAGCCGCGTAGTGCCGATCCACAGCAGGTAGATCAGCAGGTAGGCGATGCTGTACTTCAGGCTGGCGATGACCGCCACGGCCAGGCCGAGCAGGCAGGTCCACATCGACACGCGCTGGTCGAACAGCACCAGGCTGGTGAACAGGCCCAGCCGCTTGGTGCCCAGCTTCATGGCCCGCGAGTTCTGCCGCAGGTTGTTGCCATACCAGCGAAACATCAGCTTGCGACTGGCCTTGATGAAGCTCTTCTCCGGCGGGTGCTCGACCGTATTGATCGCCGCATCCGGCACGTAAAAGGTGTCGTAGCCCAGACGCATCAAGCTGTACCAGCTGGACTTGTCGTCGCCGGTGAGGAACTTGAAGCGGCCCAGGCGCCAGTGGTCCAGCGAATCGCTTTCGACGTCGGCGATGAACTCCGGATCGGTGATCACCGGCGCGCGGAACACCGACATCCGACCGGTCAAGGTCAGCACGCGCTTGGAGAGGCCCATCGAGCACATGTTGAGGTGGCGTTGCGCGAAGCGCAGTTTGTGCCACTCGCTCATGACGTAGCTGCCGCGCACCTCGCAGAACTCGTTGGTGGTCAAGCCACCGACGTTCGGGAACAACTTGAAGTAGGGCACCGTGGCCTTGACCACGCCGGGTTCCAGCACGCTGTCGCCGTCGATCACGGCGACTACCGCATCCTGATCCGGCAGGTGCCGGGAGATGGCGCGAAAGCCGTGGGCCAGGCCATCGCGTTTGCCGGTGCCGGCAATCCGCACGAAGTCCAGGGTCACGTGGGCCGGCGGGTTGTATTTTTCCCACAGGCTCTTGACCAGGAATTCATCGGACAGCTCGACGATCGAGCAAACCACCGTGGTCGGGTAGCCGCACTCGATGGCCTCGCGGATCACCGACTGGTAGACCTGCGCGGTCGTCAGTGCGTCGATGCGGAAGCTGGTCACCATCAAGAACACATGCGAGGGGTCGGCGGCCTTGCCGAGCTTTTTTGCCTTGCGTCGGTAGTGTGGAAACACCAGGTAGAGAAACAAGATGCCGCGCAGGAAGTGCATGGCGCCCATTGAATAGCGCCAAATGCCGACCGCACCGATCAGTAAAAGGAAGTCCTTCGACTCCGGGTCGAAGACTGTTCTGGGCAACGCCAGGGCAATCCCCATCAGTAAACTGAGGTAAAACAGCCAACCGGCGGCTTCGGCGAAACCCTGCTTGAGCCTATCCATCTCTGCATCCATCTCTGTTTCGGGCATGCCTGCGGCGAGTGCGCGCGGTTTTTGGCGCGCACTCGGCAAAGCAGGCCGCAGTGCGTTAAGGCAGGGGTAAGGTTCTGCTGGCGTGGTCAGGCACGCTGCGGCGCGTGCCTAAACGCCAGCAGAACTAAGGGTTACCAGCAGATGCCTTCAGTGCCGCCACGGGTGGCGTGCGACATGAAACCCACCAGGTCGACGACTTGTTTGCCGTCTGGTGCGTGCTGTGCCAGGGCTCTGAACTTCTCATCTCGGTTACCCAATACGATGATGTCGGAGCCGTTTACGACTTGATCGAAGTCGCTGTTCAACAGGGATGAAACGTGGGGGATCTTCGACTCGATATAGTCTTTGTTGGCCCCGTAGACCCGCGCATATTCGACGTTGCTGTCGTAAATGCTCAGGTCGTAACCCTTGCCGATCAACATCTCCGCCAGTTCAACCAGGGGGCTTTCGCGCAGGTCGTCGGTACCGGCTTTGAAGCTCAGGCCGAGCAGGGCGACTTTGCGTTTGTCATGGCTGGCGATGATGTCGAAGGCGTTCTGCACCTGCGCCACGTTGCTGCGCATGATCGAGCCGAGCATCGGGTGCTCGACATCCAACTGGCTGGCGCGATAGGTGAGGGCCCGAACGTCCTTGGGCAGGCAGGAACCACCGAAGGCAAAACCGGGGCGCATGTAGTACTGCGACAGGTTCAGGGTCTTGTCCTGGCAGACCACGTCCATCACTTCGCGACCATCCACACCGACTGCCTTGGCGATGTTGCCGATCTCGTTGGCGAAGGTGACCTTGGCCGCATGCCAGACGTTGCAGGTGTACTTGATCATCTCGGCGACTTCGATGTCCTTGCGGATGATCGGCGCGTCGAG
>JBOICE010000506.1:0-9991 GCA_050739815.1 Pseudomonas sp.
GCGCAGCGGGACATGCCCAGCAGCGTGCCGCTGGAGCGTCCGGTCCGGCTGGCCGTGAGTGACACGGGTCCGGGCATCGCGCCGGAAGCGGTGGGCCGGATTTTCGATCCGTTTTTCACGACACGCAAAGGTGGCACGGGTCTCGGACTCGCGCTGGTACATCGGGCAGTGGAAGCACATCAAGGAATGATCCTGGTGGATGGCGGCCCACAACATGGCGCGCAATTCACCGTGTATCTGCCGGCACAGGCCGAGCGGAGGGCGTAAACGATGGGTGCGAAGGTACTGGTTGTAGACGATGAGCGGGCGATCCTCGAGACGGTGGAGATCCTGCTGCGCGGTGAGGGCTTTGAACCGGTCGTGCTGCAGAGCGGCCGGGAAGCACTGGACCAATTGCCGCAGTTATCGCCAGATATCGTGGTAACCGACATCCGTATGCCGGGTGTGACCGGGCTCGATATCCTGGAAGCCGTGCGCGAGCGAGATCCGGAAGTGCCGGTCATCCTGATGACGGCGCAGGCTTCGCTGCAGTCTGCGGTGAAGGCAGTGAATCAGGGTGCGTTCTATTACCTGCAGAAGCCGTTCAGCAATGCCGAGCTGGTGGCGCTGTGCCGGCGGGCCGCGGAAACGCGCCATCTGACTACCGAGAACAAGGCGCTGAAGAAAGAGATCCGCCGGCGCGATCACTCGAAGGCCGTGCGTCCCATTGGTCGCAACCGTTCCTTCATCGAGATCGTGAAGCTGGCGGAAACCGTGTCGCCGACGGATTCCACGATCCTGATCACGGGCGAAAGCGGTACCGGCAAGGAGATCCTGGCCCGTTACATCCATCAGTTGTCGGAGCGCGAAGGCGGGCCCTTCATTTCCATCAACTGCGGTGCGCTGCCGGAATCACTGCTGGAGTCCGAGTTGTTTGGTCACGTCAAGGGCAGTTTCACCGGTGCCGTACGGGACAAGGAAGGACTGCTGGTGGCGGCTTGCATGGGCACGTTCTTCCTGGACGAGATCGGCGAGATGTCGCCCGCGCTGCAGGTGAAGCTGCTGCGCACATTGCAGGAGCGGGAAGTTGTGCCGGTCGGCGCGACCGAGCCGATCGCAATCGATGTGCGTGTAATTGCCGCGACCAACCGCGACCTCGAGCAGGAGATCCGGCGCGGCACCTTCCGCAGCGATCTGTACTATCGGCTCAACGTCATCACCATGCACCTGCCGCCGCTGCGCGAGCGGCTGGATGATGTGCCGATGCTGGCCGAATATTTTCTGCAGCGGCTGAGCTCAGAGCGCAACGGCAAGAACGGTGCATTCGACCTGACGCCGGAAGCCATGGCAGCATTGCAGCGCTATGACTGGCCGGGCAACGTGCGCGAGCTGGAGAACGCGCTGGAGCGCGCGGCCATCCTGTCGGGCTCGAGTTCAGGCATTGACACGGACGCACTGCCGACGCGTGTGGTATCGCCCGAGCCCACGCCCATCGTCTCGGAGCGGCCACCCGCCAACCCATCACTGGAAGTCATCGAACGCGCCTACATCCTCTGGGTGCTGCAATCCGAGAGCGGCAACAAGGCGCGAGCCGCGGAAGTGCTGGGCATCGATCCATCGACGTTGTATCGCAAGCTGAACCGCTACGGGCTGGCCGATTGATGAAGGGAGGGCTGATGTATCGGCGACACTCGGATGCCGCGGCGCTGCGGCACATCCGGCTGAGCGTGGTCATGCCTGTTTACAACGAAGCCGCAACGGTGGCCAAGTCGATTGCCCGGCTGCGTGCTGTGCCGCTCAACACGGAGCTGGTCTGTGTGGATGACGGCTCAAAGGATGGTACCCGCGATGTGCTCGCGCGCCTGAAGGACGAGGGCCTGATCGATCAGCTGATTCTGCAGCCGGTGAACGGCGGCAAGGGCAGTGCAGTGCGCGCGGGCATCAAGGCCGCGACGGGCGATGTGATCGTGATCCAGGATGCCGATCTCGAGTACGATCCTGCCGATTTGCCGAACCTGCTCGTGCCCATTGCCGATGGCCGGGCCGATGCCGTGTTCGGCAGCCGCTTCCTGGGCGGGCCGCATCGCGTGCTCTAATTCTGGCACAGTGTGGGCAACGGCCTGATCACCGTGATCTCCAACATGTTCACGGATCTGAACCTCACGGACATGGAAACCTGCTACAAGATGTCCCGTGCCGACCTGTTGAAGAGTCTTCCGCTCAAAACCAATCGCTTTGGCATCGAGCCGGAATTGACTGCTCGCCTGGCGCAATCGCGCGCGCGCATCTACGAAGTGCCCATCAGTTACGATGGCCGCACGTATGCCGAAGGAAAGAAGATCAACTGGCGCGATGGTGTGGCGGCATTCTGGCACATCTTCCGCTCGAACGTGCTGGATGCGAAGGCACCCGTGTATCAGAGGCCGGCCAGCCTGACTGGTGAGCGCACGCTCCCCGCGCCCGATGAGCCGCGCCTGCTGGCCGGCAAAGCCGTCGACGGATGAGCAACGCGCAGCCCGGCGGCCCGGCCGCTCCCATGGGCCAGCACGTTGCCACGGACCGGACGCCACACGCAGCCACTCAGGCTGCGCAGCCCGCTGGTCTCGCGTCAGTCCTGCTGTACCGGCTGCTGGGCGCAGTGCTGATCATGCTGTTGGCGCTGCCCATCTACCGGCTGCTCGACCGCGGTGACACGGGCACGTTCGGCGCCTCGACCATCAGGTTCACGGACGTCTACTACGAGTTCATGTGGCTGGGCATCCTGCTCGTAGTTCCGGTCGCGTTGCTGGCCGGCAGATATCTGCCGGCGGAACGCGTCGAACGCGCAACCAGTGCAGCGGCCCGCTGGCTCACCGAATTCAGACAACCTGGTTACGCCTGTACACTCGCGCTGGTTGCGGCCGGCCTGACAGCGCTTTTTTCACTCACCTTGCTGGAAGGCAAGCCCAACTTCATCGACAGCATCGCTCAGCTGCAGCACGCGCGCCTGTGGAGTGCCGGTACACTGGCCGGGCCCGTCACCGATGCGGGCGGTTTCTGGAACCTGCACAACATGCTGGTCACCGAGCAGGGCTGGATTTCACAGTATCCGCCCGGGCACGTGGCCATTCTCGCACTGTTCCTGCGCCTGGGGATTCCCTGGGCCGTCGGTCCTGTACTGGTGGGCCTGAGTGTGTTGTGTCTCGCATTGTTTGCCGAGCGCATCTTCCCCGAGCGGCCGGTCGTGGCCCGGGTCAGCGCCGCGTTCCTGGCAATCAGCCCGTTTTTTCTGGCGCTGGGTGGTTCCTACATGAATCACGTCACCAGCGCGGCCTGTGTCACGTTCGGCGCTTATGCACTGTTGCGAGCCGGGCAAGCCCAGCTGCGCTGGGCGTACTTGGCCGGTCTGGCTTTCGCTTTTGCCTTTGCCACCCGTCCACTCTCCGCAATGGTCATGGGCGTGGCTCTCAGTCTGACGCTGCGCAGCGCGCTCGCGCAGCAGCCATCCGCGCATCGTTTTCGTGCTCTGGCCTGGCGCGCGGCGCTGGGTGCACTTCCCGTACTGACTCTCGTGTTCGCTTACAACACGCACTTTTTTGGCGGACCACTGGCCAGTGGCTATGCGCTCACACACGGACCGGACATGCGTCTCGGCTTTCACCGCGATCCGTGGGGCAACATGTACGGCGCCGCCGAAGCGCTGGCCTACACATCGTCCGACCTGATTCTGCTGGCGGTGAATCTGCTGGAAACGCCGCTGCCCGCAGTGGCCATCGTTGGTGCGTATTTCCTTTGTTCCCGCATGAGCCGGGGCGAGGGAGTCATCGCGGCCTGGGCGCTGGCTCCGGTTGCCGCCAACCTGTTCTACTGGCATCACGGCACGTTCATGGGGCCGCGCATGTTGTATGAAGCGGCGCCGGCCTGGGCGCTGCTGCTGGCGCTGGCCATGGTGCGGCTGCACGAACAGATCGGTCGCGAGCGCGTCTGGCTGAGAGTCTTCCACGCGCGCACGACGTTTACAGCGGCCCTGGTCGTATCGGGCATCGTGGGCGCCGTGTATCTGGCGCCGCAGCGGCTGAACAGTTACGGCGGCCGCTGGCGGGAGATCATGCGGGTTCCCGCGCCGCACTCGGCACAGCCGGCACTGGTCTTCGTGCACGAAGCCTGGCAGCGCCGCCTGGTTGCGCAGCTCGTGGCGACAGGAATGCGCCAGCACGACGCCGAAACGGCTACACGTCAGAACTCGAGCTGCGTTCTGCAGCAACTGGTTGATGCCGAGCAGGCAGGCGACCGGCAACGCGCTGCAACCTTGCGCGCGGCGGTGGACCTGAGACCACGGGCCACAGGATTGCCACAGGTGATCGAAACAAATCCGGGTGCACCGGTGCGGGTCGCGGCCGGCGAATCATTTACGCCGGTCTGCCAGCGTCACATGAACAGTGATCGTTACGGCATTCTCGATCTTCCGCCCCTGGCCTGGCAGGGCGACCTGCCTGGTCAACCAGCGCGCGGCTCTTTCTTTGTACGCGATCACGGACCGGAACGGAATGCGGCGCTGCTGCGCCAATTCCCGAATCACCAGGCATTCGTGTACACCCTGGCGAACATCGGCGGAGAGCCCGTGCTGTATCCGTACCGGGACGGCATGACGCGCTTGTGGGGGGCAGATGCAAACTGGTGAGCAGGCAAGCGTCGCTGTGCCGCTGACAGGCTGGCCGGCCAGAATCGCTTCCAGCGCAGCCACGCGCATTGCGCTGTTGCTCATCGTGCTGCTGGCGGCGGCAGTTTCCATACTGGCCAGCATGCGCAACTCGACCACCTTCGACGAAATCGTATTCATCGCGGGTGGCGCACGCGGCTACGAGACCGGCGCTTTCGATCTCGCGCCGGATCACCCGCCACTCATGCAGTACATATACGGGCTGCCCGTCTGGCTGGCCGATCCGGAATTTCCAGTCGAGACGGCAACTCCTGAGCAGCGCGGCTCGATTGGTTACCGGTACGCGTACTCCAAACAGTTTTTCTGGACGGTTGGCAACGATCCGGAACAACTGGCGTTCCTGGGTCGTCTGCCGGCCGCAGCGATGGCAGCGCTGCTCGCAGTTCTGGTGTTCCGCTACGTGCGTTCCATTCAGGGGCCCGCGGCCGGGTTGCTGGCTGCCGGGCTGGTTGCTTTTCTGCCTGACGTGCTGGCCCACAGCGGCGTCGCCTACAGTGATCTGCCGCTCGCGACGGCCTTCTTCGCATCGATCTGGCAAGTCGACAACGCCGTGCGCCGTCCTGATTGGCGCAACGGCACGCTGGCCGGCATTGCGGTCGGTCTGGCGTTTGCCGTCAAGGCCAGTGCAATTGCCATTCTTCCCGTGGCCGCATTGTGCCTGCTGGCCGAGGCAAGTGTGCGTTATCGTGATGCCGGCTGGTGGCGCAAGCTCGGCCGCACAGTTCTGATCAGCATGGTCGTGGCCTATGTGGTTCTGGTGCTCGTGTACATGGGCGACTGGACGCTGGCTGGGCTGCGCTCTGCCTTTGCCTTCCGTTTGCGCCATTACACGGGCGGACACGGCGCGAGTGCGTTCCTGCTGGGCAATTACAGCACGACCGGCTGGTGGTATTTCTTCCCGGTCTCATTCCTGTACAAAACCAGCGCGGCCTTCCAGCTGCTGCTGGCCGTGGCTGTCCTCTATCTGCTTTCCGAGCTGCGCACGCCCAAAAGACAGCTGCTGCAGGCGCCGCTGCGTGCACCCATTCTGGGCCTCATCATCTTCGGTGCTTTTCTGCTGAGTTCCAATCTCAACATCGGATTCCGCTATGCGCTGCCTGCGCTGCCGTTGCTGGCGGTTATTGCAGCCGTCGGCATCATGCGCGTCTGGGCCCGCGCCAGCCGTGCAGCCAGAATCGCACTGGCCGTCTGTATGATCTGGGCCGTGGCGTTTCCCATCAGCTACTTCCCGAACTTCCTCACGTTCGTAAGTGAGTATGGTCCACCCCGAGAACGGAACCACGAGGTCTTCATCGATTCGAGCCTGGACTGGGGTCAGGGCCTGCTGCAGCTTCGGGACTGGCTGCACGAGCGCAACAATCCGCGCATTCTGCTGAGCTATTTTGGTTCCGGGCTGCCCGAAGGCTACGACATCGACTACCTGCCGGTGGCCAGCTATCTGCCTCTGCATCCGATTGTGACCGATACCACTCGACCCGCAGAGTATCTGGTCGTTTCGGCAACCAACCTGGAAGGGGCGTACATCGGGAAGGAAGCGTTTGCCAGCCTGCGCGAGGTTGAGCCTTACGCGGTGATCGCGAATTCGCTGCTGGTCTACCGCCGCCTGGGCCGGTGATCGATGCGGCTCGACCACCTCGAATTGCACCAGCAACACGAACGCACGAACTGGTGGTGGATCGCTCGTCAGCGGATCATTCTGCAGGTACTCGAACCACACGTGCGCCGTCGAGCGCTGCAGAAGGGCGGTGCGCCGGAGCGCCCGCTTCGTCTGCTCGATATCGGCTGCGGTGGTGGCGGGTTTCTGGAAGCACTCAGCAAATACGGCCAGGCCATGGGCGTTGATGCCGAGCCAACAACAGTTGAATTCGCGCGCCGGACCACGGGTTGTGAGGTCTGCCTGGGTGTTCTGCCCGATGATATCCGGCTCCCCCACGGATCGTTCGACGTGGTCTGCGCGCTCGACGTCATCGAACACGTCGCAGACGATGAGGCAGCGCTGCGCACCATCGTCGATCTGCTGGCGCCCGGCGGGATCTTCGTGTGCGCCGTCCCGGCCTTCGGATTTCTCTGGAGTCACCACGATGTGGTGAACGAGCACAAGCGCCGCTACACGCGGCCCGAGCTGGTGAGTAAGATCGCTGCGGCCGGACTGACGCTGGAGCGGGCCACCTATTTCAACATCATCCTGTTTCCGCTCATCGCAGCCGCCCGCATGCTTCGGTCGAAGCGGAACGAGACGGACGGCGCGGACTCACCGCTGGTGCCGCGGCCGGTAAACGCCGCGTTGACCGCCCTGTTCGGATCGGAACGTTTTCTGTTGCGCGCCTTCGATGCGCCGTTCGGCGTTTCCCTGCTCACGCTGGCCAGGAAGCCGGAAGCCGCATGAACCTGGTCATAACGGGCGGACGCGGCATGCTGGCGCAGGCTGTGAGTCGTGTGGCCAGAGAACACGGACACCAAACCTTTGCGCCCGGTCACGACGCTCTGGACGTTACGGACGCGGCTGCCGTACACATGCTGCTGCGCGAGCGAGCGCCCGATGCCGTCATCCAGTGCGCAGCGTACACGAGTGTCGACCAGGCGGAAAGCGAGCGCGACCTGGCCTTCGCGGTGAATGCGCAGGGCGCCGGTCATGTTGCGCGGGCCTGTGCCGACCTGGGCGCAACGGTCGTGTATCCCAGCACGGACTACGTATTTGCCGGCCGCGCCACGCGGCCCTACCGGCCCGGCGATGAGACCGATCCGCTCAATGTTTATGGTGCATCCAAGGTGGCGGGTGAACAGGCGGTGCGCGCTGCAGCGCGCCATTATGTCGTACGTAGCAGCTGGCTCTACGGCGCGGGCGGGCGGAACTTCGTGGGCACGATCCTGCAGCGCGCGCGCGCCGGCGAACCACTGCGTGTGGTGCGCGACCAGCACGGCTCGCCCACCTGGACACGTGACCTGGCGCAGACGCTGCTGCTGCTGCTGGAACGCGCGGCACCAGCGGGCACCTATCACGCCTGCAACCGCGGCGAAACCACCTGGTATGATCTGGCCTGCACGGCGTTGCAGCTGGCCGGTGTGCACGCCAGCGTGACACCCGTCGAGGGCAGCGAATTCCAGAGGCCGGCTCGGCGGCCGGCCTATTCGGTGCTCGACTCGAGTGCTACAGAAGACATCGTGGGACCGGCGCGCACCTGGCAGGATGCGTTGCGCGCCGCGCTGGCGGAGGGCTTGTGAGCGTGCTGCAGGCGCCCTCTCATGCGCCGGTCCCGCGCAGCCGCGTGCAAGCTCCGGGCTGGAGTGTTGCAGTGCGTGTCGTGGGCATGGTGCTCGCGCTGCTGGCCAGCCTGCCGCTGTACTCTGCGCTGACTACGCGTGCCACCGGCCAGGCCGGCCAGGTGACTGCAGCCGAGGCTGCGCAGTATCTCAGCTACATCTGGTCGGGCACGCTGCTCGTTGCCCTGGTCGCAGTGACGGCAGGACTCGTTCTGCAAGAGGCCACCGTGCTGCGCGTGCTGGACCGAGCCGAACGTATGCTGCTGGTGCTGCCCGTGCGCACATATGCGCTCCTGCTCGCTGTAATCGCGACTGTGCTGGCCGCGCTGTTCGCTCGCATCGTACTGGACGGACGGCCCGACCTGATCGACAGTTTTGCCCAGCTCACACACGCACGAGTCCTTGCCGATGACCAGCTGAGTGGCCCGGCCTCGCCGTTCTGGCACATCCAGCAGACCATAGTGACCGAAGCTGGCTGGGTGTCGCAGTATCCGCCCGGGTACATCGTGCTGCTGATGGCGGGATTCAAGCTCGGCGCAGTCTGGCTGGTCGGACCGCTGCTCGCAGGCGTGGCTGTTTTCTTCACCGTGCTCGCAGCCGCGCGGCTGCTGGATCATGAACCCTGGATTGCGCGGCTGAGCGGCTTGCTGTTGGCGCTTTCTCCTTTCGCCATCGCTCAGGCCGGCTCCTACATGAGTCACACGGCTGCGGCGGCCGTGGGTGCGGCACTGCTCTACAGTTACGCCCGCGCCCGCTCGCCCGGGAAAGCGCCCCTGATTGCCGCCGGTCTCCTGCTTGGCGTGCTCTTCGCCATTCGTCCGTACACAGCCGTTGCCCTGGGCACCGTCGTTTTCGCTGCACTGGCCAGCGACGCTGCGCTGCGCGGGCGCCGCCGCGCCGCGCTGTTGACGCTCGGGCTGGCCGCGCTGCCGCTGGTGTTGAGTGTGGCGCTTTACAATCAGTCGCTGTTCGGAGCGCCGCTCCGCTTTGGTTACACGGCCGCTCTCGGACCCGCGGGCGGACTCGGATTTCACACTGACCCGTGGGGCAACAGCTTCGGCCCGATCGAAGCACTGGCGTACACATCGGCCGAATTGATTGCGCTCAGTCTGTTCCTGCTCGAGTCACCGTTTCCGCTGGTGGCACTCATCGGTTGTGCACTCGTGCTGCAGCCGCGCCTGAACGCCCAGCGTGCCGTGATCGCAGCGTGGGCGCTCGTGCCCGTAGCAGCCAATCTCTTTTACTGGCACCATGGCTGGTATCGCGGGCCGCGCATGCTGGCCGATACGGCGCCCGCCTGGATCCTGCTGTCGGTGTTCGCATTCGCCGAGCTGGGTCGCCGCACGCGCGGTTTGCAGCTGCGCCAGCGCTGGTCTGCGTTTCCCGCTGCCGTTACCGTGGCCGCGCTGGTGCTGCTGATTGCTCCGCTCACCCTGGGCAGCAGCCGGCTCTTGAGTTACCGGCGCGATGCGCTGTCAGCCACGCTGCTGCGGCCACCGGAAGCCGGAAACGCCATCGTATTCGTGCACGGCGGCTGGACTGACCGGCTGGCCGCACGACTGGCTACCGCGGGCATGCGCCTCGATTCCGTCGAGACCGCACTCCGGCAGAACGCAACCTGCGCCGTACACGAGTTTGCCGAAGCGTATGAACAGAAACGTGTGCTGCCGCCGCTCGACTTTCAGCCACGCGCGAGCGGTTTTCCGCAGCAGATGCTGGTTTCGCCAGGCAACCCGATACGGGTGCAGCCCGGTGCGCCCCTGACGCCTGAGTGCATTCGCGAAGTCAACGCGGATCGCGCGGGTGTGGCCGACCTGACTGCTTTGCTCTGGCAGGGCGCACTGCCCACGAACGCAAGTGACCCGCGGCCTCTGTTCGTGCGTGACCTCGGTCCGGTACGCAATCAGGAACTGCTGCGCCGCTATCCGGAGCGCGTGCCCTACATCTACGGCGTGGCTCATCCCGATGTCGTGCCGCGGCTCTGGCCGTACGAAGGCGCAGTCAAATCTCTCTGGGGCGCGCATGTCGACCGCTGAAGCACTGCTGCCCGGA
>JBOICE010000507.1:0-3071 GCA_050739815.1 Pseudomonas sp.
TGGGATGCAGTTGATCTCGAGCGCGGCTTCCTACGACTGGCGGACACCAAAACTGGTAAGAGCGTACACCCCTTAGGTGCGGCTGCAATCGAGCTGCTGACGACACTGACCCGTGCACCTGGCTCGCCATACGTGCTGCCTGGTGCGAAAACCGGTACTCACCTCGAGGGCATCAAGCGCCTTTGGTTCGCAGTAAGGTACGCAGCTGGGCTCGATGATGTCCGTTTGCACGATCTCAGGCACTCGTTCGCGAGCACAGTTGCCGTTGGCGGTGATTCTCTCACCGTGATACGCAGCCTGCTTGGCCATTCTGACATCTCGACCACGCAGCGCTACGCACATCTTGGTGATGATCCAGTGAAGTCCTCTGCAGACCGAGCGTCTGAGGCTATCGCTGGCTGGTTGGCCGGTCGAGACACGCCTGTCGAGCCGATGCGCGGGCGAAAGAAAGCAGGGCAAGGGCCGCGTCGCATGTTAGTCGCGGCAAATCACGCTCGCGTCAGGGCAGACGACACTACCGCGATGAACACGACTCCCCGCTAACTTATCTTCACCTTCTTCGAGAAAACCCCTTACAACTATTTCGTATTCGGATTTCCGTATACGGATTTCCGAATACTACCGCAAGCACAGCAGATCGGCGATTCTTCACGTAGGGACCCACACACTGATCGTCCAGAGTACTTGGAGCCTGCACCATGACAAAGAATCAACTGCCGGTCCTACTGCTCGATGAGCGCGATGCGGCGGCGATGCTGGGATTGACACCGCGAACGCTTCAAAGTTGGCGAGCTTCGGGGGCGCCGAATCTTCCCTACGTGAAGGTCTCGAGCAGGTGCGTCCGGTATCGGCTTGAAGATTTGCAGCGGTGGGTCGCGGAGCATGTGCGCTCGAGCACGACCGATCAGTGCAGCTGTCCGTGAACGTGACTCGCCGCCGCGGGCAAGTGAACAGCATGTTCTCGCCAGACGATGGACATGAAAGTGAGGAGAAGATGAGATGGCGTCTCGCCTGCTGACGCGCCCGGAGCCCGTCAAGTTGGAGCTGTACACAGCGTGGGCCGCTCTGGCGTTCCGCACGGCCGCAACCGAACGGAGACTTCCTCAACGGACCCGGACAAAATCCACGCCGCTGGAACGGCAGACTTCTCACATGACTCGGTGGCCTCGGGCAACCTGGTGCAACTGGCGCGTGCGCGAGAGATGACGTCGGCGCCGCCCGAGGAAAAGAAACTGATTGCGGAGGTGCGTCAGTCGCCACGCAACAGCAAACAGGTGCAGCAACATCAATCCGCTCGAAACGGCAGAGCGAAAGGGATGCGACATAGTGCGAGCATCCAACCGGTCACAGTGGATGACTTCGTCGCGTACATGCCCACGCACCAGTACATCTTCACGCCGACGGGCGAGTTGTGGCCGGCGACAAGCGTGAACGCGAGCATGCTTCCCATCCCGGTCGGTTCAGAATGGGACGAAAAGACCGGCAATGACGTTCTGGTCTACGCCACGGCAAGCGAATGGCTCGACCAGCACCACCCGGTGCAGCAAATGACCTGGGCACCGGGTGAGCAGCAGTTGATCCGTGATCGTCTCATCGACAACGGCGGATGGTTTGGCCGCCCTGGTTCCACGGTCTACAACCTGTATAGACCTCCTGGGGATATGCCAGGAGACCCGATGAAGGCAGGACGCTGGCTGGATCATGGAACGCGCATCTATCCTGATGAGTTTCAGCACATCGTCCGTTGGTTTGCTCACCGCGTCCAGCGGCCAGGCGAGAAGGTCAACCACGCGCTGCTGCTCGGTGGGCCGCAAGGAATCGGAAAAGACACACTATTCGAGGCAGTGCGGATGGCGGTTGGCCCATGGAATGTGCAGGAGATCTCACCCGCCAATCTACTGGGGCGATTTAATCCCTTTGTGAAGTCGGTTATTCTGCGCGTCAGCGAAGCACGCGACCTTGGTGATTCCGACCGACACGCGTTCTACGAGCACATGAAAGCCTATGCGGCCGCTCCGCCCGATGTGCTACGCTGCGATGAGAAGAACCTCCGCGAGCACTACCTGCCCAATGTATGCGGCGTCGTTATCACCACGAACCACAAGTCGGACGGCATCTACTTGCCCGCTGACGATCGCCGGCACTACGTGGCCTGGTCTGATCGCACCAAGGCTGATTTCGATGATGCTTATTGGAATGGCTTTTATTCGTGGTACGCGGCCGGGGGATACGGCCATGTTGCAGCCTACCTGCGCAACATGGCCCTCACCGGCTGGAATCCAAAGGCGCCACCACCGAAGACCGATGCGTTCTATGCGATAGTGGATGCCGGCCGGGCGCCTGAGGATGCAGAACTGGCGACTGCGCTCGAATCGCTCGGGTATCCTGAAGTTATTACCATTGATGAGATCGCCAATCGTGCGGGCGGTGACTTTGCTGATTGGCTGAGGAATCGCAAGAACAGCCGTCTCATTCCGCACAGGCTGGAAGAGGTGGGTTACGTCGCAGTTCGGAACCCAACGAACGAACGAGATGGGCTGTGGCGAGTCAATGGCAAACAACAACGGATCTACGCGAAGAAAGTGCTGGTGGTGCGGGATCAACTCACCGCAGCCCGAGCATTGACCCAGTCCGGATCGTGATTGGTGGTGTTGGTGATGTTGGTGATCCCGCATCTGTATTCACGCGCGCGCCACGTAGCGCGCCTCAGGCTTAACCATTCATGATCGAGTTGAGAAGAAGGATCAGATAGCCTGTAAGAATTAGAGATAGAGAATCACCAACATCACCAACATCACCGACATCAAAGTGCTAGGCTCTAATCGTTGAGGCAGAACAACCACGACACCCTGCCGAATCGACAATGCCGAATCGACAATGCCTCGAGCTACTCGCAACTAGCGCGGCGAGGGTGCGTTCGCGGGCGAACCGGAACCTGTCAAGCCTCGTGAGACAGTCGGTGATCAATAATTAGTGAGTATCTCTTGCTTGGTCGGCGCGTTGATCCATGCTGCTGTCGGTAGCGCCGGTGGACGCGGCACTCCACGCACGAAGCGTTCGGGATTTACCGC
>JBOICE010000508.1:0-4365 GCA_050739815.1 Pseudomonas sp.
GAGCGGCCCATCGGCAAGGCGCTGCTGACGCGGCGCTGACCCATCTCACGGGGAGCTGTAGGGCCTGCGCTTCAACAAGCGGATCGAGAGTGTGGCTGCACGGCACGTGATCTTCCAGCAGATTCACCGCCGGCCGGCGCAAATCGCGCGCGACGGCCGGCCAGGTGCGCCACACCCGCGCCTCAGGTCTTCGGCTTCTCGCGATACCAGACAGGCTTCTCGGGGAGTTTGTTGCGGTCGATGACGGCACCGTCCTTCAGCAGCAGGTGCAGCTTGCGGATGTTTTTGATATCGGCGAGTGGATCGGCATCGAGCAGCAGGATGTCGGCGAGTTTACCGGCCTCGAGTGTGCCGTAGTCCTTCAATCCCTGCGATGCGATGGCGCCGTTCTTTGTGGCGGCGACCAGCGCGTCGGCGGGTGTCATGCCCAGCTCGACCAGTCCTTCGATCGCGGCCAGTGTTGCCGTGCCCGGCATCTGGTGCTCGTCGTTGCGGGGCGTGCGCAGAAACTCGGGCGCGCCGCGCAGGTAGGTGTCGGTCGAAGGCGTCATCATGCAGCCGCCCTTGATCAGCTTCTGCGCATTGGCGCGCCGATTCGCCACGCCGCTGCCTGAGCGCTCACGGCTGATCTCCCAGCCCGTCTTCACGCGTTCGTTCAGCTTGAGCGAGTCGTTCCTGATGGAATCGGCACGTGCGGTTTCCGCGCGCTGGCGGTTCCTCTGATAGTCGGCCCAGGGCTTTCCGGCGATCGTGTTCGAGAGAATCGAGCAGATCACCTTCTTCTCGACGATGAGCTGCACCAGGTCATCGGGCATGGGCACGCTGTGCACTTCCGGGTGCTGGATCAGGTCGATGCCGGCTTCCACGGACATACGCAAAGGCTCCGGATTGGTCGAATGAACTTCCGCGATCTTGCCGCGTTTGTGCACTTCTTCCACCAGGGCCTGCTGCTGGCGCGGCGAAAACGTGATCAGGCTGTTCGTGTGTGATGTGCCGCCGTACTTGATGAAGTCGGGACCCTTGTCCAGATACTTGTTGATGGCCACGCGCAGCTCTGCCGGCGCCATCTCGATCAGCTCCTCGCCCGAGCCCTGCGTGATGTAGTCCATCATCAGCTCATCGAAATACGTGGCCGGCGTGGCGTTCGAGAACAGCGGCGATTTGGGGCCGCCCCAGCCCACAATGTTGCCGGCGACCAGGATGCGCGGGCCGATGAGTTTGCCGTTGTTGATCGAGTCGCGCACCGCGACCAGTGGCAGCAGCGCGCCGTAGCTGTCGCGCACAGTGGTGATGCCGTGTTTGAGCACGACCTGCGCCGTCTCGATCACCAGGTCCGTGAACCGCTCCTCGTAGCGCACCATCGACTCGCCGTTGTTGTAGAGCGAGATGTGCACGTTGGTGTCGATGAACCCGGGCGTGGCAAACTTGCCCGTGGCATTGATCACCCGCGCGCCCCGGGGCACGGTGACGGACGTGCGCGGTCCCACCTGCTCGATGCGCTTGCCGCGGATCAGGATGGTCGCATCGGGTACGACCGGTCCGCCGTTGCCATCGATCAGCGTGGCGCCCACGATGGCGATGACACTTTCCGCGGGCCGCGCGGGAGCGCGTTGCGCAAGGAGCGGCGCCTGGATGGTCAGTGCGCACAGGGCGAACGTCATGCGTAACGCGGCCAGGGCAGAGCAGCGAGCGGTCATGGTGAGCTCCGGTTGGGACGATCTCCATAACATGACAGGAAGGGCTGGAGCATGACAAGCGTGCCGTGCGACGGGGGAGGAACGTACGCCGTGGTTGAATGAGATCTTCTTCCACTCTGCGCTTCGTTATGGCCTGCAAGTCAGCGCGATCACATTTTCCTGCGCTGCAGAAAGCGGCGGCGCGGCGGGTGAAATCGCGCTGCGCGTGCGGATCGCGGCCGCTGCAGAGAATGAAACCGGCATCGTGCTGAATCCGCGCGCGCGAACACCGCTGGACGTTGGGCAGCGAGGATGAACTGATCGTGCTCAGCACCGCGCGGCAGGCGCTGGTTCAGAGGTGGTGAACCGGCGGCTCAGACGGTTCGGGCCGCTTCTCACTCTGCCGTTCCCAGCTTCGGCTCACCACGTCCTTCGAGCCGAGTCCGACGGCCAGCGCGAGCGCCAGTACGATGCCGCCGAACAGGATGGCAAAGGCCAGGGTGAGAATGGTGCCCCCAATACTCAATTGGTGGAGCGTCATGGCTACAGTCAGCACGACGACCAGCCATTTCACGCCCAGGCTCAGCAGCCGCGGGTATTGCAGTTGAGAGTTGACTGCACTGATCAGCACGCCGTTGGCCAGGAAGCGTGCCAGGATCGAGCCTGCGACCAGAAGCGCGACGGCGACAAAGACGTTGGGCAGGAAGGTGATGAGCCGGCCGGCGACCGTGGGCATGAGCGTCTGATCGAGCGAGGCCAGGCCCACCAGGATACCAAACAGCAGCACCAGCCAGAACAGCAGCCGTCCGACCAGCAGCGTTGGACTGCGCGAGGGCGACCACTCGGTAATCGTTTCAAAGCCGACGCGTTCGAGGCGCTGGTCAAAACGGATCCAGCGAAGCACGCGGGTACACAGCGTGGACAACACCCAGGCCGCGAACGCCGCGACAATGACGGCAACGACCAGCGCCACCAGGATAGGGAGGAAGCTGGCGAGGCTGGTAAGCACACCACCCAGGGATTGACGCAGTGCGTCATTGACCTGATCCCACATGGGGTTCTCCTACTCGGCAGTTAGGGGTTGAAACGGTCCGGCCAGCGCCAGCGCGAAATCAGGTACGGCTTCTCAGCCTCGTACTGCAGGCAGAGCTTCTCGATCCGCGCGTCCACCTCGGCCTCGCCGGCCGTTTGCATCTCTTCGATGAAGCCGCCAAGCCAGCCTGAATAGAGCGGCGTGAACGCGGAAAGCAGATGATCCCGGTTCATCACGCGCGTGCGGTGGGCAATCGCGAAGTCATAAACGATTCGCGCCCAGAGTGCATCGGGAAAGCAGAACTCCGCATCCGGTCTGCGGGCCAGCTTGTTCAATTCGAGCAAGGCCCCGGGCGGCAAAACGGCCGCCCAAATGTCCGCGAGATTTCGCTGTCCGAGACGAAACGCGTCCAGCGCCCGCCGAGCGTCTGCGGGTGCAGCTTCAGGGCTGGGTACCTGGTTTGCACCGTCGACGGGCACTGCCTGCGACCCGCGAACTTTTTGCCAGTGCGCTGCGGTCCGTTCCGCCTGCAGAAAAAGCGCGCCCAGTACTTTGCTCAGCGTTCCGCTGAGATCGACGGCGCCCTCACTGGCGACCTGCGTTTTTACGCCCAGGTCAGTCTGGGCAAGCCGAAAGCCGGCTACGATGGCCTCCGTCGTCAGCCACAGGTCGATGCTGAGCCGGGCCACTTCGGCTCGCCAGCCGGGTGCGGCGCGGAAGTGCTGCAGGACCCGGGTCGAGCAGGCGAACTCGCCCGCGACCGGGTAGCGGATGCGCCTGCCGTAGAGGGCCCGCACCATTGGGTAGAGCACGCTGGTCGTGATCGCGCCGGCAAACCGATGACGTGCATAGTTCGGCGTGATGAAATCAGCACGGTCTGCGGCCACGGGTGCGAGCAGACGAGCCACCCACTCCGGACTGACGCTGGTGACATCTGCGTCGAAAACGGCGCAGCCCCGGGCAGAAAGCCGGGTGGCGACTTCGAAGATTGCCTGCAGCGCACTGGCGCGCACCAGCGGTGCCGAGGTGAGTCGAGATGTTCCATCGGAACCGGTCTGCACCTGCACGAGCGCATCGCCGGGAAGCGCGGTGCGCGCCCGCTCGGCCGTCTCGTCTCGTGATCCCGAGTCGGCGTGGATGACCGCTACGCGAGCGCCGGGAAACGCCTGCTCGAGACCCGCCCGGGCGGCCTGCACCACAGCGCCGATGGTTGCGGCATTGTCCTGACTGGCTACGCCAACCACGAAATCCAACGAACCCAGCCGCTCTACCTGCTGCGCCGTTTCTTCGACGAGGGCAGCGGGATCGGGCATCCGTAGACTCCCTGGGTCGCGAGAAAATCACCATCCTTGCCGGGCGCGGATCGCGCGCCGGTGGCCGGGCCATGTAACCTTAGCGAGCAATTGAGCAACACAATCAGCACAAACGCAAGTTGAGGCGGCATGAACTTTCGTTGCTGCGCGGGCCGCCGTTCGATTCGCGGCCGGGCCGATTCTGGAGACCGTTAGCGATGACTGCGCCGGCACCACGACGAATTCCAGTCAGCAGCTACCGGGTGCTACTGAACAGAGACTCTACTTTGTTCGATGTTGCCCAGCTGGTGCCCTGCCTGGCTGCGCTGGGCCTCACGCAGTGTTACACCTCACCGGTGCTGGC
>JBOICE010000509.1:0-16353 GCA_050739815.1 Pseudomonas sp.
GACCACCGAAGCGAAGGCCTCGTTGATCTCCACCAGGTCAATGTCGTCCATGCGCATGCCGGCTTTCTTCAGCGCCGCGCGAGTTGCCGCAATCGGGGCGGTGAGGTGCCAGATCGGGTCGTCACCGAGCACCGAGAGGTGGTGGATGCGGGCCCGCGGGGTCAGGTTGTAACGCTTGAGCGCCGCTTCCGAGACCACCAGCAAGGCCGCCGAGGCATCGCAGGTCTGGCTCGACACCGCCGCGGTGATCGACGGGGACTCGCTGCCCACCGGCTCCAGGCTGGCCATTTTCTCCAGGCTGCTGACCCGCGGGGTTTGATCGAAGTCGAGGCCTTCGCAGGCAACGATCTCTCGGGCGAAGCGCCCGCCCTCGGTGGCTGCCAGCGCGCGGCGATGGCTTTCCAGGGCGAACACTTCCATCTGCTCGCGGCTGAGCTGCCAGTGATCGGCGATGCGCTGGGCTGCGTAGAACTGGTTGACCGGCTGGTTGCCGAAGCGCGCCTGCCAACCCTTGCTGCCGGAGAACGGATCGGCGAAGCCCAGCGGCTGGCCGGCGAGCATCGCCGAGGAAATCGGAATCTGCGTCATGGTCTGCACGCCGCCGACCGCCACCACGTCCTGCATGCCGCTCATCACCGCCTGGGCGGCGAAGTGCACGGCCTGCTGCGAGGAACCGCACTGGCGGTCCACCGTAGTGCCCGGCACATTCAGCGGCAGGCCGGCGGCCAGCCAGCTGGTGCGGGCGATGTCGCCGGCTTGCGAGCCGATGGTGTCGACGCAACCGAAGATCACGTCGTCATAGTCTTCGCCCGGAATCCCGTTGCGTTCGACCAGCGCCTTCAGTACATGGGCGCCGAGGTCGATGGCGTGAACATGGGCCAGGCCGCCATTGCGCTTGCCGGTGGGGCTGCGCAGGGCATCGACGATATAGGCTTGGGGCATGACTCAATCCTCGAAGGTATGACCCGGCCCGAGCCGGGCGCCGTCGCCGAGCACGTAGGCGGCGACACGGGATTTGTGCAAGGCGCGGTCGCCCCAGGACGAATCCAGGGACCAGGCGCGTTTCATAAACATCTGCAGGTCGACTTCCCAGGTGTAACCCATGGCGCCATGCACCTGGATGCCGTGGCGTGCGGCCAGCCAGCTGGCGTCGCAGCAGGCCAGCTTGGCTTGCGAGACGCACACATCGACGCCCCGCTCGCCCTTGGCCAGGGCATGGGCGGCGCAATAGAGCACCGGCTTGGCGAATTCGATTTTGCTCGCGACATCGGCCAGGTGGTGCTTGACCGCCTGGAAGCTGCCGATCGGCTTGCCGAACTGCTTGCGCTGGGCGGCGTAGTCCACCGACAAGTCCAGCATGCGCTGAGCCAGGCCGAGCAACTGCCCGGCAACCGACAAGGCGCCGCGGTTCAGCGCTTCGGCCCACAGCGCGCGACCTTGCTCGCCGCTGGCCAAGAGCGTCTCGGCGCTGGGCTTCCAGCTCACTCGGCCGAGGCGGCGCGAAGAGTCGATGCTCGGGTTGGCTTCGACCTCGACCAGCTCACGCGGTACCGCATGCACTTCGTCGCCGTGGGCGAGAAGCAGCAGCTCGGCGAGCTGGGCATCGGACACCAGCGGGTTGACCGGGTGACCGATGGCCAGGCGCACGCTACCGTCGGCGATGCGCGGCAGCCAGACTTCCCGCGCCGGGTTCGCCGCCGGCAAGCCGTTGAGCAGGCCGGCCGCGACATAGGCGGTGTCGACCAGGGAGTCGGGGATGGCGTAGTAGCCGAGTTCCTGGGTCATCAGCGCCCAGGCCACGTCGTCCATGCCCAGGCCACCGAACTCTTCGGGCACCGACAAGGCGGTCAGGCCTTGTTCGGCGATCTTGTTGCGCAGGTCGGGCGAGCGCCCGGCGTCGGTTTCCCAAATCTCGCGGAGCATTTCCGGCGCCGCCTCGGTCATCAGAAAACGACTGATGGCTTCGCGGAACGTGAGCTGGTCATCGGTAAAGGTAAAGTCCATGGCCCGCTCCTTACTTCGGCAGGCCGAGCATCCGCTCGGCGATGATGTTGCGCTGGATCTCGTTGGTACCGGCGTAGATCGGCCCGGCCTGGGCGAACAGGAAGCCTTCCAGCCAACCGTCGCTGTCCGCCTCGGGTGCGCTGGCCAGCAGTTCGCCGCGGGCAGCGAGGATGCGCATGGCGGTCTCGTGCATCTTCAGGTCGAGTTCCGACCAGATGATCTTGTTGGTGCTCGATTCGGCGCCAATCTGCGCGCCGCGGCTCAGCCGGCCAACGGTGTGGTAGGCGGACAGCGCGTAGGCTTCGGCGCCCATCCAGGACTCGAGCACCGCATCGCGGATGCTCGGGTCACGGTCGGCGCTCTCGCGGTTGGCCTTGTACAGTTCCACCAGCTTGCGCGCGGTGGCCTGGAAGCGGGCCGGTGAGCGCAGCAGCAGGCCGCGCTCGAAGCCGGCGGTGGCCATTGCCACATGCCAGCCCTGGCCTTCGTCGCCGATGCGATTGGCGACCGGCACGCGCACGTCGTCGAAGAACACTTCGGCGAAGGCATCCTTGCCGTTCAGCGCCTTGATCGGGCGAATGGTCACGCCCGGCGCATCCAGCGGCACCATCAGGAACGACAGGCCATGGTGACGGCTCGAGGCGGGATCGCTGCGGAACAGGCCGAACAGCCAGTCGGCGAAAGTGGCGCGGGTCGACCAGGTCTTCTGCCCATTGAGCACGTAATGCTCGCCGTCGCGGCTGGCCTTGCTGGTGATCGCCGCCATGTCCGAGCCGGCATTCGGCTCCGACCAGCCCTGCGCCCACATGTCGGCGCTGGCCGCCATGCGCGGCAGGAACTGCTGTTTCTGCGCCTCGGTGCCGAACTCCATCAGGGTCGGGCCGAGCAGCAGCTGGCCGTTCTGGTTGACGCGCATCGGCGCACCAGCCCCGTAATACTCTTCCTCGAAGATCAACCACTCGATCAAATCGCAGCCGCGCCCTCCGAGTTCGGTCGGCCACATCACCATCGACAGGCGATTCTCGAACAGCTTCGCCTCCCAGGCGCGGTGTTGCTCGAAGCCCTCACGGGTGTCGTAGTTGGCCAGCGGCTCGCGCGGCAGGTTGGCCGCCAGCCAGGCACGTACTTCCTGACGGAAGGCTTGTTGTTTCGGGGTATAGGCAAGTTCCATGGCGTTCTCTCAGAACTTCGCGTCGCGTTTTTCGACGAAGGCACGGCGGGTTTCCGCGGAATCCGGACTGGTGTAGGCCTGCAGGGTGAAGCCCTGCTCCCAGCGGTATTTGTCTTCCAGGTTACCGTCTTCGATGCCGTTCAGCGCTTCCTTGGCGATGCGGATCATCGACGGGCTCTTGGCGGCGATCTTGGCGGCGATTTCCAGCGCGGTTTCACGTAACTGTGCTTTTGGCACCACGCGCTCGATAAAACCGTAATGCGCAGCCTCGGGCGCGCCGATCTTGTCGCCGGTGAAGAACAGATAACGGACCTTCTGCACCGGGAACAGCCGCTGCAAGTGCGCGCCGCCGCCCATCGCGCCGCGATCGACTTCCGGCAAAGCGAAGGTCGCGCACTCGGACGCTACGACTATATCGGCGGCGCCAGTGATGCCAATGCCGCCACCGAGGACGAAACCGTGCACGGCAACTATCACCGGCACCGGGCTGCGGTGCACGGCCTTGAAGGTTTCGTAGTTACCGGCGTTGACCGCTACTATGCGCTCCGGGTGAGCGTCCAGCTCTTTGATGTCGACGCCGGCGCAGAAGCCACGGCCCTCGGCGCGGATGACGATTACCCGCACCTCGGGGTCAGCGCCCAAGGCGTTGATGTGCCGAGCCAGAGCCAGCCACTCCTGGCTGTCCAGGGCGTTGACCGGTGGCTTGGCGAGCACCAGTTCAGCAATGCCCGCGTCGATCTGTGTAGTGAATGCTTGGCTCACGATTGCTTTCTCCAATGCTTGGCAGGGCGGCTCAGTTCAGTTGCTCGGCGCCCGTCTGGTACGCCGTACGGTTGCGCCGGGCCAGCAGTGCATCGAGGCAGTGCTCGGCCTCGGCGGCGATGTCCTCGATCACTTGCCGGCAGCTCTTCAGCTCGCCGATGGCCGCCGCCACCTGACCGCTGGGCAAGATGCCCTCGTCGGGGAAGCCATCGACCATCGAGCGCTGCAGCAGCACCGGCTGGTTAGCGGCCATCACGGTTTGCGACACGGCGCCCGGGTCTTCCTTCAGCGCCTGGCGGAACACGCTGAGCATGTGCCCGAGGCTCATGCCGGTCTGCTGTTTCCACTGCCAGGCGCTGCGCAAGGCGATGCTCAGGCGACCGAACGGTCCAGCCTGCTCCAGACGATTGATAAAGGGATTTTCGATCATGCGGTGGCGCATGCCGTCGACTGCGGTGGTGACCCGCACCTGCTGCGGATCGGCAACGTTCAGGTAGCGTTCCAGGGTCGCCGCCGGGGTCGGCGATTCGCGGGTCATGAGGAACCGAGTGCCCATGGCGATCCCCGCCGCACCGGCGGCCAGCGCACTGGCCAGGCCACGGCCGGTGGAGTAACCGCCGGCAGCGATCACCGGCACCTGCACCGCCGCCAGCACCTGCGGCAGCAGGATCGAACTGGGCACACCGCCGGTGTGGCCGCCACCCTCGCCGCCCTGGATGGTGATCAGGTCGGCGCCCAGTTCCACCGCCTTGAGCGCATGCTTGAGCGCGCCGACCGTGGGAATGCACAGCACCCCGGCGGCCTTGAAGCGAGCGATGGTTTTCTTGTCCGGGCCACGGCCATAGCTGACAGCACGCAGGCGGTACTGGATCGCCAGGTCGACGCACTGCGCGGCGTTTTCCTGGAACATGTGGAAATTCAGGCCGAAGTTGCTGCCACCGGTTGCGGCGATGACCTTCTTGATCTCGCCTTCGACTGCGTCGGCGGCAATGGTCGCCCCGGCGAGGAAGCCGAAGCCGCCCGCCTGGGTGGTGGCGATCACCATATTGGCATCGGCGACCCAGCCCATGGCGGTCTGCACGATCGGATAACGGCAACCCAGCGCCTCAGTCAGCGGCGTGTTCAACCAGCTGCTCATGCCTGTTCTCCGTCAGCGCCCGCGGCCTTCTTGTTGGCCTGGGCCATGCCCTTGGCATCGAAGCCACCGAGCTTGTCGCCGGAGAGCAATTCATTGTGGGCGTGGGCGAAGTGGTGCCAGGCGAACGCGGCGTCCATCGCCGTGCGCTTGCCCTGCAGGTCCTCGACGTGGTTGATCGCCTGCTTGGTCAGCGCCAGGCCCATGCGCGGCTGCTTGGCGATGCCGGCGGCCAGGGCGTAGGTGCCCTGCTCCAGTTCGGCGCGCGGCAGCACCCGGTTGACCATACCCATCTGGTAGGCACGCTCGGCCCCCATACGGTCACCGGTGAAGAGGAACTCCTTGGCGATGCGCGGGTTCAGCTCGTAGGGATGGGCGAAATACTCCACCCCCGGAATGCCCATGCGCACCACCGGGTCCTGGAAGAAAGCGTCGTCGCTGGCGACGATCAAGTCGCAGACCCAGGCCAGCATCAGCCCGCCGGCGATGCAGGCGCCCTGAACCATGGCGATGGTCGGTTTGGGCAGCTCGCGCCAGCGCCGGCACATGCCCAGGTACACCTCCTGCTCGCGGGCATACAGCTGCTCGCCGCCAGGTTTGTTGGTGTGGTCCCACCAGAGGTGGGCGCGCTCGAACGGCTTGTTGATGTCGCGCCCCGGCGTGCCGATGTCATGGCCCGCCGAGAAATGCTTACCCGCACCGCGCAGCACGATGACCTTGACCGCATCATCGTTGACCGCCTGGCGCAGCGCCGCATCCAGCGCATAGGTCATCTGCGAGTTTTGCGCGTTATTGAAGCTCGGCCGGTTCATGGTCAGCGTGGCGATACCTTCCGCCACGCTGTAAAGCACCGGTTCCTCGGTCTCGTAGACCGAGTTGTCCTCGCGGAGGACGAATTCGCTGTCGCTGCTGTTCATCGTCGCTTTCCTCGCCTCAGGCCGCGCGGATGCCGGCCGGGTTGCCCTTGATCGCCGCGCCGCGGTAATCGTGGGGATCGAGCCGGCGGATCAGCGCCAGCTGCTCGGCGGTCGGGTGCGGGGTTTCTTTCAGCAGCGACGATCTGAGCAGCGGGAAGCCGGTTTTTTCCTGCACCTCCTCGAAGCTCACGCCCGGGTGCAGGAAACGCACCTGTACCGCGCGCTCGGGGGCGTCGAAATCCATCACACAGAGGTTAGTGACGATCAGGCGGATGTCCATCAGATCGCGGCGCACGCCTTGCGGCCAGCGCTCGGCCTTGAAGCCGACGCCGGAAACCATGTCCACCTCACCGCTGACGAACACCCGGGTGTTGTGGTTCGGCACGAAAAACGAGTTGAGGTGGTTGATGCTGTTGCCTGGCAGGCCACGGACGCCAAGGATCGCGGTCTTCGGCTTGTGGTAGTCGCCGACGCAGGACAGATTGGTCTGGCCCCAGCGGTCGATCTGGGTCGGTCCGATCATGGCGTGGCGGCGGCCGCCCCAGACGCACTCGAAGACCCGCTCGAAGCTCAGGTAGCCGGAGTACTTGGGCACGAAATCGCCGCGTGGGCCGAGCGGAATCGGCTCTTCGACCAGGAACGCTTCGCTGTCGGTCATCAGAAGTTCCGGGCTGTGGCTGAGTTTGGCCAGGCTGGCGCCCAGGCGCGGGATCACGCCTAGGCCCGAAGCGACCACTTCGCCATTGCCGCGCCAGGCTTCGCTGGCGGCGACGATCATCAGTTCCGCGAGGGTGAAATCACAGGTAGCAGACATTTTCATCCTCCTCAGAACACCGGCAGGGGCAACGTGCCCAAGCGCTCGGCACCGCCGTTTTTATCTTGGTAAACCAACTCGCCCGGGGCGACGAATTCGTCGACATAGGCCTGCCAGCCGCCCTCTTCACTTGCACTGGCGACATAGCGTTTGAAGTGACTCATGTCCCAGCCGTAGTCGGACGGGCACGAAGTCGGGTGCGCACCGAACGGCGCATGCACCACGCCGCTCACCAGGTAGCGCTCGAAGGTGTTGCCACGGGCCTGGTCGGCGGTCAGCTCAAGACGCTCCTCGAGCTTTTCGCAGGAGACGAAGCACTGCTGCGCGGCGCGGGCGAACAGGTGATCGAAATACGGGTCCGGGCCGGTCACCAGGGTATTGCCCAGGCGGTCGGCGACGTTGACGTGGAGAAAGGCCACGTCCAGGTTCAGCGCCGGCATAGCCAGCAGCACTTCGCCGTCGGCATAGGGCGACTGAATGGTCTTCAGCTCGGGGTTGAGGCGGGTCACGTCGGTGGCCAGGCCGCAGCGGGTCGGCAGGAACGGCAGGCGCATGCCGGCGGCGCGCAGGCCCCACTGGAACATGCCCTCGTCGAGCTCCAACAGCTCCAGCTCACCGGCCTCGCGGGCCTTGCGGTAATAGGGTTCGAGCGGGATGGCGTCGAGCGTGGCGAAACCGAACACCAGCTTCTTGACCTTGCCGGCGGCACAGAGCATGCCGACTTCCGGGCCGCCGTAGGCGACCACGGTCAGGTCCTTGACGCTGGAACGCAGGATCTCGCGGACAATGGCCATCGGCTTGCGCCGCGGGCCCCAGCCGCCGAAGCCGATGGTCATACCATCGCGCAGTTGGGCGACGGCATTGGCCGCCGTCAGTTGCTTATTCATTGCGCTACTCCTTACTGCTGGCCGACCGAGAAGTCGTGCCCCCAAATGCTGACGCGGGTGAATTCGAACGCCGAATGCTCGGCCCAATCGACTTGCAAACCGCCGTAGCCGTACTCCAGGTCGAAGCCGGACGGGGTCTTCATATAAAAGGAGGTCATGTGGTCATTCAGATGCTGGCCGAGGGTCGCCGACAGCGGCACCTGATGCGCCGCGCGGCGGTCATGGGCGCGGCCCACTTCGGTCATAGAGTCCACTTCCACCATCACGTGCACGCAGCCAGATGGCACAGGAAACTCGGCCAACGCCAGGCTGTGATGACGCGAGTTGCGGCAATGCAGGAAATGGATGCGGGTCGGCGGCGCCGACGGGTCGGGACGGAAGTTGAAGATGTCCGACAGCTCGAAACCCAGCACATCCTTGGCGAACGCCAGAGTCGCGTCGAAGTTCGGCGCCGGCAGCACGGTATGCCCAAGGCCCATGTCACCGGTGAGGAAGCGCGGCACGCCCTGCGGCGAAACGAACGGCAGGCAGTCAGAACGATGACCCCAGCTCAGCTCGTGGCGGTTGCCGGCCGGGTCGACAACCGCTGCCAGCGCCTGCACGCCGCGCTGCTCGACTTGCGCCGCAGAGCCCAGCTCCCAGCTCACACCGGCCTGATCCAGCGCCTTGAGGGCGGCCTTGAACGCGGCTTCGCTGGCCAGCTCCCAACCGGACGCCAGATAACGCTGCTCCGGGCCTTCGACGATCAGCATGCGAAACGGCCGCTCGTCCATCTTTACGTACAGACCACCACCCGGCGCCGGCATCACCATCATGCCGAGCACGTCCTCGGCGTAGCGCTGCCACTCACTGAGGTTCTCGATTTGAGCTACGAAATAGCTCAGGCCGCGGATATCGATCATGTCCTGCTCCCGATTACCTGGATTCTTGATGGCAACCATTGTGCGAGGCGCGGGCAAGCCCCTCATCGTCCGTTGAGACTAAGCAGATGATCTAAAAACCGCTCTCCACGCCATGCCCGACGAGCAGCGTAGCCCTACACCCCGACCGCCCGCAGTGGCGAGCCGCCCCCTTGAATTGGGCCGCACCGCACCGCCTCATTACGCCAAGCCGGGCGCCCTATAGATAAGGCCCTTAAACAGTATTAACTTCTTGCTTGATCTATGGTTTCATGGGCCATGGACATAGAAGACGCTCGCCGGTTAAGTCCGGCAGAACAGCACGAACGTAGACGCCAGGTCATTCGGGCGTATAAGCGAGGCGTGAATAAGAGACAGATCGCACGAGATGTCGGTCTGAGCTATTCGGCGACGTGCAAGATCATCGACCGATTCCAGCAGGGTGGGATGGCCGCACTGGCCCCGCAGACACGCGGCCGTCGCGTAGGTGAGAAGCGTGTACTCACGGCAGAGCAGGAGCAGGCCATACGCAGCCTGATCTGCGATAAGCGCCCCGAACAGCTGAAGATGGACTTTGCGTTGTGGAGTCGTGCGGCCGTCATGCAGCTGATCGAGTGCGAGTGTGGTGTGACCCTGTCAGTGCGCTCGGTGGGCAAATATCTAGCCCGCTGGGGCTTCACCCCCCAGAAGCCGATCAAGCGTGCCTACGAGCAGTCTCCGGCAGCTGTGCAGACCTGGCTCGAGGAGACATATCCGACCCTTGCCGAGCGCGCCAAAACCGAGGGTGGCGAGATTCACTGGGGCGACGAGACGGCGTTGGTGAATACCGATGTGCGGGGTCGCAGCTATGCCCCGAAAGGTCAGACGCCAGTCACGATGGCCATTGGTGGGACGCGCCAGAAGCTGTCGATGATTGCCAGCGTCACCAACCAGGGTAAGGCCCGCTGGATGATCATTGACGGTGCGTTCAATCACGAGAAGCTGATCGAGTTCTTCGAGTTGCTGATCAAGGATGCCGGACGCAAGGTGTTCCTGATTCTGGACAATCTGAGCGTGCACCATTGCAAGCCGGTGAAGGCGTGGCTGGCTGCTCACACCGAACAGATCGAAGTGTTTTACCTGCCCAGTTACAGCCCGGAACTCAATCCCGAAGAGCGCTTGAATGCGGATCTCAAACACGTGATCCGCTCCAAGGTGCCGATACGAACCAAGGCAAAGCTGCGAGCTGCTGCCGAAGATCACATGGCCGTTATCGCCAACGAGCCCTTGCGCGTTAAAGCCTATTTCCAGGACTCATGGGTGAAGTATGCCGCTTGAGACTATTTAGAGGCCGAATCAATA
Source organism: Pseudomonas sp. (assembly GCA_050739815.1). Taxonomy (GTDB): domain Bacteria; phylum Pseudomonadota; class Gammaproteobacteria; order Pseudomonadales; family Pseudomonadaceae; genus Aquipseudomonas. The sequence goes on from JBOICE010000509.1 coordinate 9,931, forward strand.
GTCCGTTTCAATGATTCGACCCGGTTTTAGCCAGCCCAAACTGCACGCTCAACCAGGCTAATACCTAAGAGGGAGCGCCCCATGGAGTTTGCTTTCACCGCCGAACAACGGCTGATCCAGGAAACCGCCACCCGCTTTCTCGCCGAAGTCTCCGACTCCGCTGCCGTGCGCACGGCCATGGCCAGCGCGGCGGGCCGTGACCCGGCGATCTGGACGCGCATCGCCGAGGAGATGTATTGGCCAGCCCTGCATATCCCCGAACAGTACGGCGGACTGGGGCTGGGCTTTGTCGAGCTGAGCATTCTGCTGGAGCAAATGGGCCGCTACCTGCTGTGCGCGCCCTTCTATGCCACCGCCTGCCTAGCCACCCCGGTGCTGCTGCTCGGCACCAACGAGCAACTGAAAGAACGGTGGCTACCCTTGATCGCCGCCGGCGCCAGCACCGCCACCCTGGCCTTCGCCGACGACAACCGCTGGGATGCCGACGGCGTGCAGGCTGTGGTGCAGTCGTGCGCCAATGGCTACCGCCTGAACGGCCAGTACCTGCAGGTGGTCGACGGCGCCCAGGCCGAGCTGCTGATCGTTGCCGTCCGCAGCCCAGGCAGTAGCGGCGAGACCGGCATCAGCCTGTTCGCCCTGTCTGCCGCCACCCCTGGCGTCGTGCGCAATGCCCTGCCGACCCTGGACCAGACCCGCCGCCTGGCGCACATCGAACTGCAGGACGTCGAGCTCAGTGCCGCGCAGTTGCTCGGCGCATTCGGCCAAAGTGGGCCACTGCTGCGCGAGGTGCTGCAGATTGCCTGCATCGGCCTGGCCGCGGAGCAGGTCGGCGGCACTCAGCAGGCCCTGGATCTGACCCTCGCCTACACCCGCGAGCGCCAGCAGTTCGGCCGTGCCATCGCCAGCTTCCAGGCGGTCAAGCACCGCTGCGCCGACCTGATGTTGCAGCTCGAATGCGCCCGCTCGGCCGCCTATTACGCCGCCTGCGTGGCCCAGGAACGCCTCGACCCACAGGGCGATGCGGCCGTGCGCAGCGAACTGGCGGTCGCTGCCGCGACGGCGAAGATCCACGCCTCGGAAGCCTTCTTCCACTGCGCCGCGGACGCCATCCAGCTGCATGGCGGCGTTGGCTTCACCTGGGAATACGACCCACACCTGTACTTCAAACGCGCCCGCGCCAGCGAGCAGTTCCTCGGCGCCCCGACACTGCACCGCGAACGCCTGGCCACACTGATCCTGGGAGAACAGCCATGAAAATCGGCTTTAGCGCGCAAGACGAGCAGTTCCGTAAGGAAGTCGCCGCCTGGATGAGCGCGCACCTGTGTGGCGCCTTCGAGCCCCTGCGCTTTCGCGGCGGCCCCGGCGACGAACATATGTTCCCGGAAGAGCGCAAAGCTTGGGAGCGCGAACTGGCCGCCGGCGGCTGGACTGGCGTCGGCTGGGCGCCCGAGCACGGCGGTCGCGGCCTGAGCATCAGCCAGCAGGTGATCTTCCACGAGGAGTACGCCCGCGCCGGCGGCCCCGGACGCATGGGCCACATCGGCGAAGGCCTAGTCGGCCCGACCCTAGCCGCATTCGGCACCCCCGCCCAGCAACAGCGCTTTTTGCCCGGCATCCGCGCCGGCCGGGAGTTCTGGTGCCAGGGCTACTCCGAACCCGGCGCCGGCTCCGATCTGGCCAACGTCAAGACTCGCGCGACACTCAACGCCGTGGGCGATAGCTGGCTGATCAGCGGCCAGAAAGTCTGGACCTCCATGGCCCACGAGTCGGACTGGTGCTTCGTGCTTGCCCGCACCGAGCCCCACAGCATCGGCCATCGCGGCCTGTCGTTCCTGCTGGTGCCGATGGCGCAGGCCAACATCAGCGTGCAGCCGATCCAGCAACTGACCGGCACCGCGGAGTTCAACGAGGTGTTCTTCGACCAGGCGAAAACCGCGGCGGACAACCTGATCGGCCAGCCAGGCGACGGCTGGAAAATCGCCATGGCCCTGCTCGGCTTCGAGCGCGGTGTCTCGACCCTCGGCCAGCAGATGCAGTTTCAAAACGAGCTGGACGAGGTCATTCGCATCGCCAAAGCCAACGGCGCCGCCCAGGATCCGATCCTGCGCCAGCGCCTCGCCCAGGCCTGGGCCGGCCTCAAAGTGCTGCGCTACAACTCGTTGCGCATGCTCTCCGGCAGCCAGAACGGCAGCCTGCGCCGCGAAGCGATGATCTACAAACTGGCCTGGTCCACTTGGCACGCCGAGCTCGGCAAACTGGCCATGGACGTACTCGGCGCTGCCGGCGAAATCCTCGAAGACGCGCCCTATGAACTGTCACGCTTGCAGTCACTGTTTCTCTTCACCCGCGCCGACACCATCTATGGCGGCAGCAACGAGATCCAGCGCAACATCATCGCCGAGCGGGCACTGGGCATGCCGAAAGAGCCGCGTTAGCGGCTGATTGAACTCGAAGGCAGCGGTTCGGCCGTGGTCGACCGCCTCGCCCCACTCAATCGTCTGCGTCCTGCGCTCAGCCGCCACACGAACGATCAGCCAAGCAAACAGCCTCGGCGTCAGCTGGGATCGAGCACGACCGAATCAGGGCGCGAGAAAGCAGACTGAGTCAGGGCCGAGCCGCACTTGCGGGAGGAGCCGAGCCGCTGACTGCGGCTCGAGCAGAAGGCCTACTGACAGTGCCCGCCCGGAGCGCTGGCTCGGGCAGGCGCTGGCCCGCGTCGGTCAACGACGCGGAATTACATATACAGAATCACCAGGTCGTTGATCACCGAGGGCCGCTCGTTGCCGACCACATGGATATTCAACTCCAGGGTCAGCTGCGTGCCGCGCTTGAGCCGTTCCACGCTTTTGACCCGTGCCCGCGCATGGATGCGCGAGCCGGCGGATACCGGCGCCGGGAAGCGCAGGCGGTCGGAGCCGTAGTTGACCATGTTGGTGAAACCGGTGATCTCGAAGCCCAGGGGCAGCTTCAGGCGCGATTGCAACACCTGCACCAGGGCGCCATGGGCAATGGTGCCGCCGAACGGGCTTTCCTTGCGCGCACGCTCGGGGTCGGTGTGAATCCAGTAGTCGTCGCCGGACAACGTGGCGAAGGCATCGATCAACGCCTGATCGACCACGATCTGATTGCTCCAAGCACAGAACTCGTCACTCACCAACGCCTGCAGCGCGGCCTCATCGTCCAGCGCGATCAAGCGTGGTGGCGGCGTTGGCTCAGAGCCTTCGGCCTGCGTCTCGGTTAGCGTTGGCAGCCGCTGCAGACTGTCGACATCGTTGTCCAGGCCGGTGAAGCGCAGCAAACGCGTGTCTTGCCCATCGACCTCGGCGAACACCGGCTGCAAACGCATGCCGATGCGGATTTCATCTTCCTCCAGACCGACCAGGTTGGTGTTGATCCGCACCCCTTCGTCGAGTTCGACGACCGCCAGTTTCTGCGGCATTTCGTCGGCGAAGTCCGGCAGCGTGGCGATCCGCGTCACCGTGAAGCTGTACAGGCTGGCGCCACCGCTGACCTCACGCCAGGACAGGTCATGGGCCAGGCAGCTCGGGCAGTGCCGGCGCGGGTAGAACACCCAGTGCTCGCAGGCATTGCACTGCTGGATCAACAGGCGTTCGGCCTTGAGGCCTTCCCAGAACGGTGCGGAAATCTCGGTCGGCACCGGCATTGGTTTGTTGTTCGACATGCTCGTCATGCTCCCTGAAGAATCAACGCGCCCTGCTCGCTCATCACGCCGCCGGTACCGGAGACGTAGACGCTATCGCAGCGCTTGAGCTGACGCTCGCCGGCCTGGCCGGCAATCTGGGTCAGTGCCTCGATCACCTGCGACATGCCGCCGGCCGAGCCGGCCTGACCGAAACTGAGCTGACCGCCGTGGGTGTTCATGGGGAAATCGCCGCGCCAGGTCAGATCGTGCTCGAGGACAAACCTCATACCCTCGCCCTTGGCGCAGAAACCGGCATCCTCCAGAGTCAGCAAGGCCGTGATGGTGTAGCAATCGTAGATCTGCGCGGCATCCATATCGGCCGGCTTCAACCCGGCCATCTCGAAGGCGCGGCGCGAAGCCGGACCAATCGGGGTATGGAGCATGTCATCGGCATAAGACGGTGACTTGAACGCCAGGTGCTCGCCGAAGCCGGTGATGAAAGCCGGACGTTTGCGCGCGCGGGCGGCCACTTCCTTGGAGGCGATGATCAACGCCGCGCCGCCAGCCACCGGCATGACGATTTCGAGGACATGCAGGGGATCGGCGACCATCTTGCTCGCCAGCACCTGCTCGATGCTCAGCGGCTGACCGTAGAACATCGCCTGAGGATTAGCCTGTGCATTGCTGCGTTGATCCACGGCAATCTTGGCCATGGCCACCGGGTCGTAACCGTACTGCGCCGCATAACGCTGAGCGATCATGGCATAGCCGCTGTTCTGGCCCATATGCCCGTAAGGCAAGTCGAACTCCGCCTCCGGAGCACCGAAGGCCGTGCTGTGGCCGCCGAAACGCATGGCCCGGGCCATCCAGCTGGCGTCTTCGTCCGGCCCCAACGGCGCCATCCGCGCGGGCAGCACGCACAGCACCGCCTGGCAAAGGCCCAGTTCGATGGCCGCGGCCGCGCGCCAGACCATGCCGACGCCGGTACAGCCGCCGAGGTCAACCACTTCGGCGAAATTGAGCTTGAGGCCCAGGTATTCGGCGGCCATGGCCGGCACGAACACCGATGCCTCGTGGAATTGCGGGCCGTTAATCACCAGACCGTCGAGGTCCTCGGCGCGCAGCCCGGCATCCTGCAGCGCCTGCGCCGCCAGATCGGCGACCTGCTCCAGGTGGAACATCCGCGGCGCAGTGGCGTATTTTTCCGGCTTGTATTGCGCGGCGCCTATGATCGCCGCATGACCTTTCAGACCCATGGATTCCCCACTCGAAGGCAGCGCTCTTCAGGTTTTTGTCGTACACCGACCATGCCACATCTGAGTCGGCAGGTAATCGTTCAAACTGACTAGACACGCCAGCCATGGCTTCACCCGGTGCCGGCGCCAGTGCCCGGATCGGTTGAAAGAAGGGAGCCTGCCGGCTCCCTTACGCATAGCCGAACCAGTCGATTAGAAGCTGTACTTCATCGACAAGGTTGCATAGTCGCGGTCGGCCAACTGCCGTTTGACAGGGTCTGCCTCACCTAGATAACCGATGACTCTCAGCCCGACCTCTAGGTTACCGAGGTATTTGAAGGTAGTGCCGACACTGAGACGGCGGTCGCCTTGCAGCCCGGAAATGGTACCCGCCATCGGCGCAGCGCCACTGAAAACGTTGGAGAAGTTGATCGGCACATCCAGGTCCCAGCCTTCGAATACCCCCGGGTAGCTGAACGAGGCGCCCACGGTGTAGGCACTGGCATTCTTGCTGCGCCAGGACGTCGGAGTCTTAAATGAGAAGTCGTCGGACGGCTTAACCAGCGGCCTCATCCCTGGAATCAGGCTATTGCCCAATGCCAGCAGGTTCGGTGCCGCCGAAGTGTCTTCGACGCTGTCGACGCGCACATGGACGATCTCGGCGGTTAGCACCGTCTGGCTGGCCCAGGGTCGGTCACCAAGGATGCGGATCGCCGAGATTTGCATCTGCTGACCCTTGCCACGCGCCGGTGTCGGACCAAGTCCGGTATTGACCAACACCGGTGCGCCGTCACGGTAGGACCACTCGGCACCGACTTGGACATCGCCCACCTTGGTCGAGGCACTGACCCCCGTCAGCTTGATGTCTTCGAAATAGGTCACCCGATAACCGTCAGGAACACCCGCAAATGAACCGCCACCAACTGCGACAGGGCGGAAATCAACAAACGCGGTAGCCGGGTTCTTGTCGTGGTAGTTAACGTGGAACAGCGAAAGCTCCCATGCTGGAACAGGCCGATAACGAACCTGAACACCCCACTGGCCATCGTCACGCGGCTCATCTCTGCCCTTGTAACGAATCTTGCTGCCACCCGCCCCAATGATAAATTCACTGCCTGGACCGACCACGTCGGTGGTGGACAGATAACTGCCCACCGGCGGCAATTCGGTGCCCTTCCACTCGTACTGGACGTAGCCACCAACGCTGATTTGCGGGTTGAAACGGTACGAGGCCGATACCTGCCCCGCCGGCAAGAGAATTTCCTTGACCTCGACGCCCGGTTGCGCAGCCTTGACCGCGTCCGCCGGGCTCTGCGCACCGCTGACCCCTGGGTAGAACAGGCTTTCCCCCCAGGACTCCACATGCCGTCCGGCCTTCATGTCGAGCATGGAGTCGTTGTCGAAGCGCCAGCCCCCGAAGACGTAGGCATCGAGGAACTTGCTGCGGCCACCGCTGTAATACTTGGTGGAACTGGTGAATTCGTCGTTTTCACCGGACTTGTTCACCGTCGCCGGAGAGTCGTTGTCGTTGGACTGATGGTAGAC
>JBOICE010000510.1:0-8325 GCA_050739815.1 Pseudomonas sp.
AAGCTGGGTGATACCGTTCGCCAGCAGCTTAAGAAAAAGCTCGCGGAGATACTGCTCAACCCGCGCATTGAGGCTAACCGCCTGCATACGCTGCCCGACTGCTACAAGATCAAGCTGCGTAGCAGTGGCTATCGGTTGGTGTACCAGGTCATTGACCATGAGGTGGTAGTGTTTGTGGTCGCGGTTGATCGCCGTGAGCGTGAGCAGGCGTATCGCAAGGCAGCCGAGCGCCTCAAATAGCTGGTTGGCCCACCTGTTTTCCTACCATTGAAAGAGGGTGGCCCCGTCGCGATGAGTGATGGTGATCTGCTGGCGCATTTACGGGCTGAAAATGCCCGCTTGATCGCTCTGTTAGAAACTCATGGCATCGAGTGGCGCTTGCCTGATGAACTGCCGAAAGTTGAACTGGCTAGCCCAACCCCACTGCTAAGTTCGAGCCTCGACACGGATGCCAAGCTGGCGCTGCTCAAGCGATTGTTTCGGGGCAGGGCCGATGTGTTTCCCGTGCGCTGGGAAAGCAAGGCCGGTAAATCAGGCTACTCGCCCGCTTGCGCCAATGAATGGCGACTGGGTGTGTGCGAGAAGCCACGGATCAAATGCGGGGATTGCTCGTACCGTCAGCTCCTGCCGCTGACCGATCAGGTGCTCTATAAGCACCTGGCCGGAGAGATTGTCATCGGCGTTTATCCGTTGCTTCCAGATGGCACCTGCTACTTCCTGGCGGTGGATTTTGACGAGGCCGATTGGCGTGAGGATGTCACTGCTTTTGCCCAGTCATGCCGTGAGTTGGACGTGCCCGTGGCGCTGGAGATATCACGCTCGGGCAACGGTGCGCATGCCTGGATTTTCTTCGAGCGCAATGTCCCCGCCTATGAGGCGCGCCTGCTCGATACCTGCGAGCGTACCCGGCAACTGACGTTGGGGTCGTATGACCGGCTGTTTCCAAATCAGGACAGTATGCCCAAGGGCGGCTTTGGCAATCTGATTGCCTTGCCTTTGCAGAAGCGAGCCCGTGTGCTCAACGGTAGTGTTTTCGTCGATGAGACGCTGACGCCCTATCCCGATCAGTGGGCATTTCTGGCCAGTATTCAGCCTATGCCCGTGCAGGACATTGCGCCGATAACACTGCGGGCTACTGGCGGTCGCCATCCATTAGGTGTCCCCGCAATGGCGGATGACGATGATCGAAAACCCTGGCACCCCACGCAGGCAAAGACTCAGAAATTGGCTTGTCCGCTGCCCAAGTCAGTGAGCGTGACCTTGGCCAATCAGATCTATTTCGATAAGTCCGAACTGCCCCAGCCATTAGCCAACAAGCTCATTCGATTGGCGGCTTTTCAGAACCCTTTACAAGGCGCAGGCCATGCGCATGTCTGTGTGGGACAAGCCCCGGATCATTGGCTGCGCGGAAAACTTTCCTCAGCATATTGCCTTGCCCCGTGGCTGCCTGGATGACGTGCGGACGTTGCTGCATGACAACGGGATTGAGCTGGTACTTCATGATGAGCGCTTTGAAGGAGAGCCCATCGATGTCTGCTTTGCGGGCACGTTACGTCCGGATCAAGAGACTGCTCTCGACGGCATGCTGGAACACGACACCGGCATCCTCTGTGCACCAACCGCTTTTGGCAAAACCGTCACGGCTGCCGCGCTGATTGCCCGGCGTGGAGTGAACACGCTGGTGCTGGTGCATCGGACGGAATTGCTCCAGCAGTGGAAGGAGCGGTTGCAGGCTTTTCTGAGCGCAGACAAAACGACGGTCGGAACCATGGGCGGTGGTAAGGCTAAGCCGACAGGCATCATCGATGTTGCCGTGATGCAGTCCTTGTCGCGGCAGGGCGAAGTCAGCGAGCAGGTGAAAAACTATGGGCAAATCATCGTGGATGAGTGTCACCACCTCTCAGCCTTTTCGTTCGAGGCCCTCCTCAAGGCCGCTGGGGCCAAATATGTGTTGGGGCTGACCGCTACACCAATACGTCGTGATGGTCAGCAGCCGATCATCTTCATGCAGTGCGGGCCCATTCGGCATACAGCGACCAGGCCCGAGAGTGCTCCAGCTGATCTGGTCGTGATGCCACAGTGGATTTCTCGACCGATAGTCATGCCTGAAGGGGCAGGCATTCAAGATGTCTTCTTGCAGGTGTGCAGCGACACGGAGCGAACAACCAAGATTGTTGCCGAGGTTGGAAACGCCTTTGACCAAGGACGGAAGATCCTGGTTCTGACTGAGCGAACGGATCACCTCAGCGCTATTGAGGAGCAGTTGGTTGGTCGGGTCGAGAATCTTTTCACCCTGCATGGGCGGCTGTCCAAGAAGCAACGCGCCGCGCTAATAGGCGAACTGGAAGCACTACCACCCGATGCACCACGGGTGATCCTGGCAACAGGGAAATTGGTTGGCGAGGGTTTCGACCACCCGGCACTGGATACCTTGGTACTGGCCATGCCGGTTTCCTGGAAAGGCACTCTCCAGCAGTATGCGGGCCGCCTGCACCGGGAACATGCGAGTAAGGCTGATGTGCGCATCCTCGACTTCATCGATGCCGGACATCCTGCTTTGCTGCGTATGTGGAGCAAACGCCAAGCGGGTTACAAGGCTATGGGATATCGATTTGCGGATTCGTCTAGCTCAATGGAGCTGCTGGTAAAGGGCTAACGAGTCCTCATACAGCCACCAAGCTTTCCGTCTGTCGGAGTTGGAAAGTGGCTGTTTCCTACTCGGTGGATTCGCCGTAATCTGAGCCGCATTGACAGGTTGTCAATCTAGGCCGTGGCCTGAGGCCTGCCTCCAGCACGTAGGCTGTGTTACCGAAATGTAGTGCTGTGCGCGGCTCGTTTCAGGGGCTTGCAGAAAATGACACTAATAGTGGTCATTTCGACAGAAAATGACATTTTATGTGGCTCGATCATGTCAATAATCGTGCCCATTTCGCTCGTAAGTTATTGATTTGTGTAGGGTGTAGAATGACACCTTTGTCGCCCGCCGACATGAGCGTTCTCAGGGCACATTAAGTATCCAGAATTAGAAAAAGGCCCCGGTTTTACCGGGGCCTTTTTCTAATTCTAAATCAGTCAATTATCTGAATGCTGCGGATTGAAACAGGCAAAAATCCAGATATTGAAGGATCAGTTCGGCAGGACGCTTAAAGTGGCGCTGTGGCTTCGCTTGCGGGCGCACTGGTCGGCAAGGCACCGATGTCGCGCTGCGCCTGCTCAACCCAGGCATAGGCCCGGTCATTCAGTTCGCCGATGGCACGTGGGCCTGTGCCGTCGGCGTACATGAGCGGGCCGATGACCACTTTGATTGTCCCGGCACGTTTACCCCAGCCCTGCTTTGGCCAGAACTCACCGGCGTTATGCGCGATCGGCAGTACTGGCAGGTTGGCGTTGACTGCAAGGGAGGCACCGCCGCGGGAGAACTTGCCAATCTGCCCAGTGGGCACACGGGTGCCTTCAGGGAAGATCAACACCCAGATACCAGCCTTCAAGCGTTCATCGCCTTGTTTGGCCAACTGTTTGAGGGCGGCTTTGGGGTTATCCCTGTCGATGGCGATGGGTTTGAGCATTGCCATCGCCCAGCCGAAGAATGGCAGGAACAACAGTTCGCGCTTCAATACTTGGCTGAGCGGCTCGAAGTAGCAGGAGAGAAAGAAGGTCTCCCAGGTGCTCTGGTGTTTCGAGAGGATGACGCAGGGCTGCTGCGGGACGTTCTGCGCGCCGCTGACTTCATAGCGAATGCCGAGCATTACCGAGGTCAGCCATACCGCGAAGCGGCACCAGTTGGCGTTGATAAAGTGGTAACGCGCCTTGAATGACAGGAAGGGCGCGATAAAAAAACTTAGGCTGCACCAGAGCAGAGCGCTGGTGGACAGCAGCAGGTAGAAGAGGAAGATTCTGATGGCCTGCACTGTCGACATGTGAGCTTTATCCGTAGCGGGCAGTGCCCGCCTAGTGAGAGAGGAGTAGCTGTGCGGCAACCGCCGCCAGATCGTCAAATATCAAGGTTCCCGCAGGCACGGAGGTGCTCAGGGTCTGTTGGCCTTTACCGGTCTTCACCAACACAGGCTGACAATCGACGGCCAATGCCGCCTCCAGGTCACCCCGGCTGTCGCCGACAAACCACAGACCGGCAAGCGCGACGCCATAATGTGCAGCGATGGTCTTCAGCATGCCGGGCTTTGGCTTGCGACAGTCGCAACCCTCATCCGGCCCATGCGGGCAGAACACAATCAAACCGAGCTCACCGCCCTGCTCCGCCACCAGCTCTTGCAGGCGCCTGTGCATGGCGTTCAGTGTAGGTAGATCGTAATAGCCACGCGCCAGGCCGGATTGGTTGGTGGCGACCGCCACCGTCCAACCCGCTTGGCTCAATTGCGCGATGGCCTCGATCGAACCGGGAATCGGGACCCACTCCTCCAGCGACTTGATATAGGCGTCGGAGTCGTAATTGATTACCCCGTCCCGATCGAGAATCAACAGCTTCACGGCTTAGCCCAGCAACGAAATATCGGCTACGCCGAGGAACAGCCCGCGCAGCTGTGCCAGCAGCGCATAGCGATTCGCGCGTACTGCGGCGTCATCGGCGTTGACCAGCACGGCCTCGAAGAAGGTGTCGACCGGTTCACGCAGGCTCGCCAGGTGCTCCAAGGCTTCGCGGTAGCAGCGGGCAGCGGCCAGCGGTGCGACGGCTTGGGAAGCGGCAGCAACCACCTGAGCCAAGGTCTGCTCGGCCGGTTCCTGCAACAGCGCGACGTTAACGCTAGCCGGTACCTGGCCGTCGAATTTGCTCAGCAGGTTGGAGACACGCTTGTTCGCCGCCGCCAGGGCCGCTGCTTCGCTACGGGCACGGAAAGCCTGCACCGCCTGTACGCGCTGGTCGAAGTCCAGCGGTGCGGTTGGCGATAGCGCACGGACGGCTTGATACACGCTGACCTCAACGCCTTCGTCTTCGTAGCGGGCGCGCAGGCGGTCGAAGATGAAGTCTTGCACCTGGGCAGCCAAACCTTCGGCTTTGACCTTGTCGGCGAACTGCTGGACGGCGAAGGCGATGGCTTCGGCGAGGTCCAGATCCAGCTGCTTCTCGATCAGAATCCGCAGCACGCCCAGGGCCGCGCGACGCAGTGCGTAAGGGTCTTTGCTGCCGGTCGGCAGCATGCCGATACCGAAGATCCCGACCAGCGTGTCCAGCTTGTCGGCGACCGCGACGGCCGAACCGGTGAGGGTGGTCGGCAATTCGGCACCGGCGCCGCGTGGCATGTATTGCTCGTTCAGCGCCAGGGCAACATCTTCGGCTTCGCCGTCATTCAGCGCGTAGTAGTAACCGGCGACGCCTTGCATCTCCGGGAACTCGCCAACCATCTCAGTCGCCAGGTCGCACTTGGACAGCAGACCGGCGCGAGCAGCGCGCTGAGCGTCGCCACCGGTGCGTTCGGCGATAAAGGCTGCTAGCCCGGCAACGCGTTGGGCCTTGTCGAATACCGAGCCGAGCTGGGCCTGGAACACCACATTGGCGAGGCGCTGGTTGAAGGTTTCCAGCTTCTGCTTTTTGTCCTGCTTGAAGAAGAACTCAGCGTCGGTCAGGCGCGGCCGCACGACTTTCTCGTTGCCGGAAATGATCTGCGCCGGGTCTTTGCTTTCAACGTTGGCCACGGTGATGAAGCGCGGCAGCAACTTACCCTTGGCATCCAGCAGGCAGAAGTATTTCTGGTTGTCCTGCATGGTGGTGATCAAGGCTTCTTGCGGCACGCCGAGGAAGCGTTCCTCAAAGGAGCACACCAGCGGCACCGGCCATTCGACCAGGGCGGTGACTTCATCCAGCAGGTCGGCGGGCACTATAGCCATGCCCTGCTGCTCGGCCGCCAGTGTGGCGATTCGGGCGCCGATCAGCTCGCGGCGCTCGGCGAAGTCGGCCAGCACATGGGCACCGCGCAGGTCTTCCAGATAAGTCGAAGGCTTGCTGATGCGTACCTTGTCCGGGTTGTGGAAGCGATGGCCGCGGGATTCCCGTCCGGCGTTCTGCGCGAGGATTTCGCAGTCGATCACCGCGTCGCCAAACAGCATCACCAGCCACTGGGTTGGGCGGACGAACTCTTCTTTGCGCGCGCCCCAGCGCATGCGCTTGGGAATCGGCAGTTCGTTCAATGAAGCGGTGACGATGCCCGGCAGCAAGCCAGCGGCGGGTTGGCCGGGAATACGTTGGCTGAATTTCAGCTTCGGGCCGCTCTGGTCAATCTCGGACAGCTCGACGCCGCACTTTTTGGCGAAGCCGAGGGCGGCCTGGGTAGGCTTACCTTCGGCGTCGAAGGCGGCCTGCAACGGAGGGCCGTCGAGGTTGTGGCTGCGATCCGGCTGCTGGACGGCCAGTTGCTCGATCAACACCGCCAGGCGCCGTGGCGCGGCATAGATGCGGCTGGCGCTGTAGCTCAAGCCGGAGGCTTTCAGGCCTTTCTCGATGCCGTCGAGGAAGGCCTCACCCAGGGTTTTCAGGGCTTTGGGTGGCAGTTCTTCGGTGCCCAGTTCAACCAGGAAATCTTGCGCACTCATTCTGCTGCCTCCTGGCTGTTGCCCAATACTTCATCGCTTAAAAGCCCGGCTTCTTTCAGCTTTGCCAACACTTCATCTCGCAGTTCGGGGCTGGCCATCGGGAAGCCGAGCTTGGCCCGCGCCAGCAGGTAAGCCTGCGCGACCGAACGTGCCAGCGTGCGTACCCGCAGGATGTACTGTTGACGCGCGGTGACCGAGATGGCGCGGCGGGCGTCGAGCAGGTTGAAAGTGTGCGAGGCCTTGAGGACCATTTCATAGCTCGGCAGCGGCAACGGCTGATCGAGTTCAATCAGGCGCTTGGCTTCGCTTTCGTAGAAATCGAACAGCTCGAACAGCTTGGGCACGTTGGCGTGCTCGAAGTTGTAGGTCGATTGCTCGACTTCGTTCTGGTGGAATACGTCGCCGTAGGTGACCTTGCCGAACGGGCCATCGGTCCAGACCAGGTCGTAGACCGAGTCGACCCCCTGCAGGTACATGGCCAGGCGCTCCAGGCCGTAGGTGATCTCGCCGGTCACCGGGTAGCACTCGATGCCGCCTGCCTGCTGGAAGTAGGTGAACTGGGTGACTTCCATGCCGTTCAGCCAGACTTCCCAGCCCAGGCCCCAGGCGCCCAGGGTCGGCGACTCCCAGTTGTCCTCGACGAAACGGATGTCATGCACCAGCGGGTCGAGGCCGACGTGCTTGAGCGAGCCGAGGTACAGCTCCTGGAAGTTGTCCGGGTTCGGCTTCAACACCACCTGGAACTGGTAGTAATGCTGCAGGCGGTTGGGGTTCTCGCCGTAGCGGCCGTCAGTCGGACGACGGCTGGGTTGCACGTAGGCGGCGTTCCAGGTTTCCGGGCCGATGGCGCGCAGAAACGTGGCGGTGTGGAAGGTGCCGGCACCGACTTCCATATCGTAGGGCTGAAGCACCACACAACCTTGCTCGGCCCAGTATTGCTGGAGGGCGAGGATCAAGTCTTGGAAGGTGCGCACGGCAGGCGTAGGCTGGCTCACGAAATTCACCTGTACTGAGGCTGCGACAGAAAGGGCGGGAGTATACCCGATTCCTCCTCGCCTCTACCCCCTGGAGCCTTATGCCACGCTGCTTCTGGTGTACCGATGACCCGCTGTATACGGCTTACCACGACCAGGAATGGGGCGTGCCGCTCCGCGACCCGCAACAGCTGTTCGAGCTGCTGTTGCTGGAAGGCTTCCAGGCCGGTCTGTCCTGGATCACCGTGCTGAAGAAACGCGAACGCTACCGTGAGGTTCTGTTCGGCTTCGACATCCAGCGCCTGGCGCAGATGAGCGACGCCGAGATCGAAGAGCGTTTGCTCGACCCCGGGATCATCCGCAATCGCCTCAAGCTCAATGCCGCCCGCAAGAACGCCCAGGCCTGGCAGCAGCTGGACGATCCGGTGGCGTTGCTCTGGTCCTTCGTTGGCGGAGTGCCGAAGATCAATCATTTCAAGGATCGCAGCCAGATTCCGGCAGTGACCGCGGAGGCCGAGGCGATGAGCAAGGCGCTGAAAAAAGCCGGCTTCACCTTCGTCGGTCCGACCATCTGTTATGCCTATATGCAGGCGGCCGGGATGGTCATGGATCACACCACCGATTGCACGCGTTACACCGAGCTGAGCTAGGGGCTACCAAGCATTGGAGCACCATCGGGGACAAGCTGGGTACAATACGCGCCTCTCAAATGTCAGGAGTTGCCTGTGGAGAAGTTCAAAGGTGCGCTGGTGGTGGGCTTTCTGCGCCTCTTCGCCCTCCTACCCTGGCGGGTGGTGCAGGGCCTCGG
>JBOICE010000511.1:0-1756 GCA_050739815.1 Pseudomonas sp.
AATATTCCGTCAGGGCGCTACCAACCGTTTGCAGCAAGGCCCGTCGTGCAGTGGCCAGCCCCGGGGCGCTGCTGGCCAGGCTGAGCAAGCGCTCGGCCCCGAGCAGCTCAGCCAAGAGCGCCGCACCCGCGGTATCCAACGCCCCGAGGCCATCGAGCACCACCTGGGTACCCGCATCGAGCCGCGCGCGAAGTTCGCTGACCTCGCGGGCAAGGGCGGGGTAATGAGGCTGTGTCCAGTCCCCTGAAATAAACAGACTCGGCGGGGTGGCCGAGACTTCCAGGCGGGCGTTTCCTGCTTGCGGCACTGTAGTCATAGGGCAGCAGCCTACTCTTGCTTCTCGGTCAGAAAGCACCGCGACATCAGCGATCTTGAGCCCGGCGCGTTCCGGGCCGAATATAGCTCAGTCAAGCACACCGCACTCGACCCGTGCCGTTTGCCCGACTCGCCGCGGATGCTGAGGCAGGTTGGCGCTGAACCGCAGGTGATGCCCAACAGCCGGCCTGCAAGGCCGGCGTGCCAAACGTGAACCGAGCTTGGGTGGCGCCGGGCGACGCCTTGTCGGGCATCGCTGCGCTCAGCAGCAACCTACGGGCGTGCCCTTTTCTGCAGCTTTTTTTCTACATTCTGTTGCCGCCTCTCCGGATCAGCGCGATCGGCCCATCTATGCTTAAGCCGTCGCGGTCTGTCGCCGCAGTCCTTTAGGGTTAAGGAGCGCAGTCATGGAGCCAAAGATTTCTGTCCACCCCAACCCCGGCAAGAAACTGCGCGGGGTCAATCTGGGTGGCTGGCTGGTACTGGAAAAATGGATGACCCCCAGCCTGTTCGAAGGCTTGCAGGCCGTCGATGAAACCAGTTGGTGCGTCGAGATGGGTGCACGGGCCACGGAAAAATTACAGCAGCACTGGAACAGTTTCATCAACCGCGAGGACTTTGTCTGGCTGCACGAGCGCGGCATCAATGCCGTGCGCATCCCTCTCGGCCACTGGATATTCGGCGCGGATTACCCCTATCACCGCACTTACGGCGAAAACCGCCACCCCTTTGTCGAGGGTGGGCTCGAGGTACTCGACCGGGCGTTTAGCTGGGCGGAAGAACTCCAGCTGAAAGTTGTCCTGGATCTGCATGCCGCCCCCGGCTGCCAGAACGGCTTCGATAACGGCGGGATCAAAGACGTCTGCGAATGGCACACCGAGGCGCAATACCGCGAGCACTCGCTGAAGGTGTTGGAGCGCCTGGCCGAGCGCTATCACAGCCAGCCCAGCCTGCATGCCATCGAGGTCCTCAACGAACCGCGCTGGGACGTACCGACCGAATACCTGAAGAGCTACAACCTCGACGCCTACCAACGTATTCGCCAGCACTGCAAGGCCGAGCAGGTCAGTGTGGTCTTCCATGACGGATTTCGCTCCTTCGAGGAGTACCTGGGCTTTATGCAGGCGCCGGAATTTGCCAACGTGGTGTTCGATATCCATCGCTACCAGTGCTTTGAGCGCGGCGACATCGACAGCGATATTTACACCCACCTGCACAAAGCCAGCGGACAGTGGAAAGCCGAAGCCGATGCGCTCATCGAGCAACTGGGGGTACCCGCCTATTGCGCCGAATGGAGCCTTGGCCTCGATCTGAAAGTGGTCTCGCTCTGGGCAGAAGGGCCGTTCAATCACGCCCTGGAAAGCATGGACAGCTTCCAGAAAGACCTCGCCTATCGCGGCTATGCCGCCGCGCAGCTGCTGACCTTCGAGAAGTACCTGGG
>JBOICE010000512.1:0-4243 GCA_050739815.1 Pseudomonas sp.
GGCCGGCGCGGGCGGCAGCGCTTCAGCCGGCACACGCGTCCAGCTGGCTCCACCGTCAGTCGTGACCAGCATCGCGATTTTGCCATCGATCGCATCACCGATCACGATGCCGCGGCGCGCGTCCCAGAAGTCGAAACAGTCGTAGAATCCCTGCGGCTCGGTATTCGTGAACTGCAGCGTCCAGGTCTTACCCGCATCCATCGTCTTGTAAATGCGCGACTGGTCGCCGCTGCCTATGCTCAGCAGGTACGCCGTGTTCGCATCGACGCCATGCACATCGCGGAACTGGAGCGAGTCGGCGCCGCTCACACGGCCGCTCTGCCAGGTGGCTCCGCCATCGAGCGTGCGCAGCCAGGTTCCCTGAGTGCCGCTGACCCAGACCACGCGCTCGTTGACCGGGCTCACCGCTATCAGCAGCGCGGTCGTGCCACTGGTCTGCTCCGTCCGGGTCACCTGCGCCGCTGCGGGCGGGACCAGGGCAGCTGCGATGGGGAACCAGACACTCAGCCCTCGAATTGCGGTCGTGCGCGGCATCATACCTCGCCTGTAGGTGGACCCAATGTAGTTTATTGGCCGCACGCATCGGCAATCAACAGCCAACCGGAAGGTGACGTCTTGAAGATCACGGCCATTCGCGTCTACCAGATCGACTTGCCGCTTCACGAAGGCAGCTACAAGTGGTCGGGTGGCAACGCAGTCTCGATCTTCGACTCGACGATCGTTGCGGTCGAGACCGATGAAGGGCTCACCGGCTGGGGCGAGGTGTGTCCGCTCGGGCCCGCGTATCTGCCTGCGTACGCACGCGGCGCGCGCACCGGCATTGCCGAGCTGGCGCCGCAGCTGCTCGGCGCCGATCCGCTCGCGCTGAACGTCCTGAATGAGCGAATGGACGCCGCCATGCGCGGGCATCCCTACGTGAAGTCTGCGATCGACATGGCCTGCTGGGATCTGCTCGGCAAGGCGAGCGGTTTGCCGGTCGTCACGCTGATGGGCGGCCATGTGGGTGACGACTTCGCGCTCTACCGCGCCATCTCGCAGGAATCACCCGAGCAGATGGCGCAGCGCATCGCGCAATACCGCGGCGAGGGCTACACCAAGTTCCAGCTCAAGGTGGGCGGCGATCCCGACACCGACATCGAACGCATCCGCGCAGCAGCGGCCGTGCTCCAGCGGGGCGATGTGCTGATTGCCGATGCCAATACCGGCTGGACCCAGCACGCAGCAATCCGCGTTGCCGATGCCGTGCGCGATGTCGATGTCTACATCGAACAACCCTGTTTGACCTACGAGCAGTGCCTGGCCGTGCGACAGCACACCAACCGCCCATTCATCCTGGATGAAAACATCGATGGCATCGACATGGTGATGCGCGGAGCCGCGGACCATGCCATGGATGTGATCAACCTCAAGATCTCGAAGGTCGGCGGGTTGACAAAAGCCAGACAGATCCGCGACCTCTGCATCTCGCTCGGCGTCGCCATGACCATCGAAGACACCTGGGGCGGCGACATCATCACGGCCGCCATCGCGCACCTGGCGCACAGCACGCCCGAGCGGTTCCTGTTTTCCGCCACGGACTTCAACTCGTACGTCACGGTTGCCTTTGCCGACGGCGCGCCGCAGCGGCAAAATGGCCGGCTGGCGGCATCCCGTGAACCGGGACTCGGTGTGCGGCCGAAGATGGACCTCCTCGGTGAGCCGGTGCTCGACGTGCGCGCGACCCGATCATCAGGGTAGCTCCGTCGCCGACCTCAACGGATTCCGCACGGCGTGGAAAGCTGTAGGCCAGCGCCGGCTGCAAATGAGTTGCGCCGGCACTGGCGTCGGGCGATGGTGTTTGTTCTCAGCGAGCGAGTCCGCGGTAGTCCAGCCTGCCCTGACCGGCGTACTGAATCCAGCCCTGGAACAGTTTGCCTGCAGCAACCGTGGTTCCCCAGAAGTAAGCATCGGAGCTCTGCTCCATCAGCGTGAAATTGGCGTTGGTTGCGTTACCGTCCGCCCTCGACCAGCTGATCGTGCTCTCATCCACGTCAGGGTTCACGATCTGCCTGCCACCGGCCACGACATTCCGGTCGCTCGTGATGATGATGTCCGCCATGGAGCGCCACGTGCCCGTTGTGCCGCCAAACTTTTCTGCGGTCGCGTACGTGCCAGCCCAGCGGTACGGTTCCGGTCCGGTAGAATCCTGACAGGCTGTCAGCGTGGCGGCTGCTGCCAGGGCAACCGCGAGATGATAGCGATTCCGCTCCGAGCGCATTGTGATTCCCTCCGTTCAGGTTTCGCCGGCCACGTGCCGGCTCATCTGGTAACGCGGGGAAACGGCGCAGATCTGATCAAACAGCCGAACGCCCGTGGCTATTCACCATCAAGTCGAGCGTGCTGTCCCGGAATGCCATGGCCTCGCCCCGAGCGGCGCGCAACTTCTCTGCGTGCCCGAGGTATCCCGCTTTTTCGGAATTGTGGTCCGAATGTACTTCTTCGACCATGAACCGCCGCACTTCCATGCCAGCTATGGGGGTACCGAAGCACAGATTCGTATCGACCCAACTGGATTGTTGAGCGGCTCTCTGCCGCCACGTGCCTTGGCGCTGCTCGTTGAGTGGGCTAGACTCCATCAGGCAGAATTGCTCGAGAACTGGCGGCGGCTTCACGCTGACGAACTGCCTCACCGCATTGCACCGTTGGAGTAGGATGAATCCACGCGTAACACGCGTCACGGTACTTTCTCCGTACAAAGTGGAGCTCTGGTTCAACGATGGCTCTCACGGTGACGTGGACCTGGCACCCTGGATTCTCGGAGCACGAGGCGTATTTGCCGCGCTGCAGGATCCGGCGTTCTTCTCGCAGGTTGCCGTAGACCGGGAGGCCGGCACCATCGTTTGGCCCAATGGCGCGGATCTCGACCCGGACGTGCTTTTCGAGGCCGCGCAGGCCGATGCGACAATCGGTCAACCTGACCACGACTGATCGCAGCTTTCCCAGGTAAAACCTCCCCACGCCCACGCGCGCCATTGTCGGCCGAAATCGAGCTTTACACGGGCCCGTCCAGATTGTATAAAATATCCAGCAACCCTTGCGCCTCTCACCCGCCGGCCAGCCAGGCACGACCCTGAACCAGGAGAATCGTTATGCGAGCCGCGACTATCATCTCAATGGCGATCCTCGTCCTATCGGCGGGCGCAACCGAGACTCTGACCGCGCAGCAGCGAACGGGCGGCTCACCCGCCGCAGCGCGGCCGCGCCGGACCGAAGCGGATGCGCGCACGCAGGCAGAGCGCAATCGCCAGGATCGGGCGCGCCAGCGGGATCAGACCGGGCAGCCGGTCGAACTGATTTCCAATTACATGAAGGCCGCGATCGGGCCTGTGCCTGATTCGCTGGGCGTGAGCCCGTTCTACAAGAAGTACGTGGACGCGATGGGGATTCCGGTCATCTCTTCGGAGAAGGTGCCGGATGATGCGCTGTTCGTGGCGCGTGACATCATCAACACGATGCTGGCCAATCGGCCGGACCTGCGGAAGTCGATGGTCGAGCGCAAGTGGCGCACGGGTGTGATCGCCGAGGTGGAGATGACCATGGACATCCCGGAGTACTCGAGGATGAAGCGCCCGGGTGCGCCGCGCGATGAGCCGGTGAATCAAGAAGATCGGGATTACCATGCCAACCGCTCGCGCGGGCTGGGCGGCAATCCGACGACCGGTGCGGAAGAGAACCTGCTGGGATATCCCGGCACACGGTACTGGGGCGAGCACATCTTCGTGCACGAATTTGCGCATGCGATCATGACCGCCGTCCGCAATGTCGATCCGGCAATGCACGCGGAGATCCGCGCGTCGTACGACAGCGCGATGGCGGCGGGCAAGTATTTGCACGCGGATGGGCGAAAGCATTACGCAACGACCAATGCCGGCGAGTACTGGGCCGAAGGTGTGCAGTGGTGGTTCTTCTCGAACTACGGCGAATGCTTCAAGGGCAACATCAAGGTGGAATCGCCGGACGAGTTCAAGGCCTACGACCCGACGCTGTACGAGCTGATCGGCCGCGTGTTCATCACGCATCGCATCCCGATGGACGTGTTCCACGCAAAACGGATCCGTCCCCTGCAATGTCCGCTCCAGTCCGTTCCGTAACGGCAATAAACCACAGAGATGCCGTTGACAGCCGTCGCGGTGGCGCTCTATCCTTGACCCATGACAACCATGCTGAACTCCTGCATTGCAACCTGCGCGTGTTGTCGGCCGAC
>JBOICE010000513.1:0-15232 GCA_050739815.1 Pseudomonas sp.
GCCCGGACCATCGCCGAGAAGTACTTCGCCCCACACAATCGCCAGGGCGATGAAAACGAACCGCGCTATGAGGACGGCCAGGCGATTCTGATCCCGGAAGTGAAGCCGGCGGTCGATGCCTTTCTCGAGGCCGGTTTTCTCAATGCCGCCCGCAGCTTCGAAGACGGTGGCATGCAGTTGCCGACCCTGCTTTCGCAAGCCTGCTTTGCCCATTTCCAATCAGCCAACGCGGCATCCACCTCCTACCCCTTCCTGACCATGGGCGCCGCCAACCTGATCGAAACCTTTGGCAGCGAGGAGCAGAAGCAGCGCTTCCTGCAGCCGATGATCGAGGGCCGCTTCTTCGGCACCATGGGCCTGACCGAGCCACACGCGGGCTCCTCCCTGGCGGATCTCCGCACCCGCGCCGAGCCCGCCGACGACGGCAGCTATCGCATTCGCGGCAACAAGATCTTCATCTCCGGCGGTGACCATCCGCTGTCGGAAAACATCGTGCACATGGTGCTGGCCAAGCTGCCGGACGCGCCGCCCGGGGTTAAAGGCATCTCGCTGTTTATCGTGCCGAAGTTCCTGGTCAACGCCGATGGCTCCCTGGGCCCGCGCAACGATGTGATCCTCGCCGGCCTGTTCCACAAGATGGGCTACCGCGGCACCACCTCCACCGCGCTGAACTTCGGCGATAACGGCGAATGCGTCGGCTATCTGGTGGGCAAGCCGCATCATGGCCTGGCCTACATGTTCCAGATGATGAACGAGGCACGCATCGGCGTCGGCATGGGCGCGGTGATGCTCGGTTACGCCGGCTACCTGTATTCGCTGGACTACGCGCGCGAACGTCCGCAAGGCCGCCTGCCGGACAGCAAGGACCCGAGCACGCCGCCGGTCAGCATCGTTCAGCACGCCGATGTGAAACGCATGCTGCTGACCCAGAAGGCCTATGTCGAAGGCGCTTTCGACCTCGGCCTGTACGCCGCGCGCCTGTTCGACGACACCCAGACCCTGGAAACCGAAGCAGCCCGCCAGCAGGCCCACGAGCTGCTCGATCTGCTCACCCCTATCGTCAAGTCCTGGCCCTCGGAGTTCTGCCTGAAGGCCAACGAATTGGCGATCCAAATCCTCGGCGGCCACGGCTACACCCGTGAATACCCGGTGGAGCAGTACTACCGCGACAACCGCCTGAACCCGATCCACGAAGGCACCCACGGCATCCAGTCGCTCGACCTGCTCGGCCGCAAGCTCGCGCAACACGGCGGTGCCGGGCTCGAGCGACTCACCGCACTGATTCAGGGCACCTGCCAGCGCGCCGGCCAGTACGATTCGCTGAATGCGCTACGTACCCCGCTGGAAAAACTGCTCACACACCTGTCCAGCGTCACCCAGGCGCTGCTCGGCGACCTGGCCCAAGGCAAGGTCAGCCAAGGCCTGGCCAACTCGGCGCTGTACCTCAAGGCCTTCGGCCATGCGGTGATCGGCTGGCGCTGGCTGGAACAGGCGATCCGCGCCGAACAAGGGCTGGCCAAAGGCAGCGCCGCCGACCTCGACTTCTATAAGGGCAAGCTGCAAGCCGCGCGTTACTTCCTGACCTGGGAAGTACCGAGCTGCCATCACGAGCTGACGATCCTGGAAAACCGCGACGACACCTGCCTGACGATGCAGGACGCCTGGTTCTAGTACCGCTATAACCCGCGCACTCAACGCCCCGCCCTATGTGGGGCGTTTTTTTGACAGACGGCTCAAGGCACAGGTTAGAATCGCCTGGCATGCGTACTGCATGCCCAGACCCTGTTCCGTCTTTCCGTTACCCCCTGGAGCCCCCCTTGGATGCAACCACCATCAATAACCTGTTCCTGATCGGCGCGCTGCTGGTCGGAGCAAGTATTCTGGTGAGCTCGCTGTCCTCGCGCCTGGGCATCCCGATTCTGGTGATCATCCTCGCGGTCGGCATGCTAGCCGGCGTCGATGGCCCCGGCGGCATCGGCTTCAACAACTACCCCCTGTCCTACCTGGTCGGCAACCTGGCCCTGGCCGTGATTCTCCTCGACGGCGGCCTGCGTACGCGGGTCTCGAGCTTTCGCGTGGCGCTCTGGCCGGCCTTGTCGCTGGCCACGGTCGGCGTGCTGATCACCACCGGGCTGACCGGCATGGCCGCCGCCTGGCTGTTCAACCTCAACCTCATGCAGGGCCTGCTGATCGGCGCCATCGTCGGCTCCACCGACGCCGCCGCGGTGTTCTCCCTGCTCGGCGGCAAGGGTCTCAACGAACGGGTCAACGCCACCCTGGAGATCGAATCCGGCAGCAACGACCCGATGGCGGTATTCCTGACCGTGACTCTGATCGACATGCTGGCCAAGGGGCAAAACGAGTTCGGCCTGAGCCTGATCGGCCACCTGCTCAGCGAATTCGGCATCGGTGCCCTGCTCGGCCTCGGCGGCGGCTGGTTGCTGCTGCAACTGATCAACCGCATCCACCTGGCCCACGGCCTCTACCCACTGCTGGTGGTCAGCGGCGGCCTGTTGCTGTTCGCCCTGACCAACGCCGTCGGCGGCAGCGGCTTTCTCGCCGTCTATCTGTGTGGCCTGCTGCTGGGCAACCGGCCGATCCGTTCGCGCCACGGCATCCTGCACATGCTCGACGGCCTGACCTGGCTGGCACAGATCGGCATGTTCCTGGTGCTCGGCCTGCTGGTGACCCCGCACGACCTGCTGCCGATCATCCTGCCCGCCCTGGCCCTGGCCCTGTGGATGATCCTGTTCGCCCGGCCGCTGTCGGTGCTGGTCGGCCTGCTGCCGTTCCGCGCCTTCCACGACCGCGAGAAGGCCTTTATCGCCTGGGTCGGCCTGCGCGGCGCGGTGCCGATCATCCTCGCGGTGTTCCCGCTGATGGCCGGCCTGGAGCACGCGCAGCTGTACTTCAACCTGGCCTTCTTCATCGTTCTGGTCTCGTTGGTCTTGCAGGGCACCAGTTTGCCGTGGGTGGCCAAGTGGCTGCGGGTGACGGTGCCGCCGGAACCGGCGCCGATCTCCCGTGCCGGGCTGGAGGTGCACCCGACCAGTCAGTGGGAGCTGTTCATCTACCGCCTCGGCGCGGAAAAGTGGTGCATCGGTGCGCCGCTACGCGAGTTGAAGATGCCCGAAGGTACGCGCATCGCGGCGCTGTTTCGGGGCAAGGAACTGCTCCACCCGTCCGGTAGTACCACCCTGGAAGCGGGCGATATGCTCTGCGTGGTCGGCCATGAACATGACCTGCCGGCACTCGGCAAGCTGTTCAGCCAGGCGCCGAAACGCGGCCTCGACCTGCGCTTCTTCGGCGACTTCGTCCTCGAAGGGGATGCCGAACTGCGGGCGGTGGCGGCGCTTTATGGGCTGAAGCTCGGCGATATCGACGGTAACCTGTCGCTCAGCCGCTTCATCGCCAATGAGATTGGCGGCGAACCCGTGGTCGGCGATCAGGTCGAGTGGAATGCCCTGACCTGGACGGTCGCGGCGATGGAAGGGAACAAGATCCGCAAAGTCGGCGTCAAATTCCCCGAAGGCAGCCGCCCCGGGCCAGGCCTGTTCCTCTAAACTCCACCACTTCACGAGCCGCGCGATCAGCGACCATGCCATTTTTACGTAGTTTATTTACTGCCAGCCTGCTCGGTCTGTACCTGAGTTTCCAACCTCTGCAGGCCGCCGAACTCCCCACCAGCAGTGACGTGCAGAGCAATCTGGACAGCCTTGCCGAGCGCAAACTGCCCGAAGCCGAACAGCAGGTCATCAAGCAAACCCTCGAAAACACCTTGCGTTTTCTCGCGACTAAAGCAGAGAGCGAGCAAAGCTTAAGCGACCTCAAAAACAAATTGGCCGAAGCGCCACGGCTGATCAACGAAGCCCAGCGCGAGCTGACCAAGCTTAAAGCCAGTACGCCCATCGCCATCGCGCAACGCTATGCCAACAGCTCGGTGCAGCAGTTGGAGCAGTTGCTGACCGACCGTAGCACGCAACTGAGCGACTGGCAGAAGGCCATCGCCGAGGCCAACAGCCAGATCATCACCGCACAGACACGCCCCGAACGCGCGCAAGCGGAAATCAGCAACAACCAGACCCGCACCCAGGAGATCAACAACCTCCTCAAAAATGGCAAAGACAGCGGCAAACCCTTAACCCCCGAGCGCCGTGACCTGCTCAATGCAGAACTCGCCGCGCTGACCGCGCAGACCTTGCTCCGCCGTCAAGAGTTGGCCGGCAACAACCTGCTGCAAGACCTCGGCAGCGGTCAGCGCGATCTATTGGACGAGCGCATCAGCCGAGCGGAACAGGAAAGCCGCGACCTGCAATCGCTGATCAATGACAAGCGCCGCGCGCAATCGGAACAGACCGTCGCGGAACTGTCACTGGAGGCGAAGAAGGCCGGCTCCGATAGCCTGCTGGCCAGCGAAAGCGCGACCAACCTCAAGCTTTCCGATTACCTGCTGCGCACCACCGACCGCCTCAACCAACTGACGCAACTGAATCTGCAAACCAAGCAACAGCTGGACACCATCAACCAGAGCGATCAGGCCCTGGATGAGCAGATCAGCGTGCTCAAAGGCAGCCGCCTGCTGGCGAAGATTCTCTATCAGCAAAAGCAATCGCTGCCGCACATCAAACTCGACCGCAACCTGGCCGATAAAATCGCCGATATCCGCCTCTATCAGTTCGAGCTGAACCAACAACGCGAGCTGGTCAGCAACCCCACTGCGTATGTCGAACAGTTGCTGGCCAAACAACCACCCGAAGAGGTCACCCCGCAGGTGCGCAAAACCCTGCTGGATTTGATCGGCATGCGCAGTGAGCTGCTGGAGCGGCTGAACCGCGAAATGAATGCACTGCTCAATGAATCGATCACCCTGCAACTGAACCAGAAACAGCTGCAGAGCACCGTACAGGCATTGCGCGCGACCCTCGAAGAACAGATGTTCTGGATTCCCAGCAACAAAGAGCTGGATCTGGGCTGGTTCAAGCTCATGCCGACGATGCTCGAACGCCAGCTCGGCGCGATGCCCTGGGGCTCGGGGATCCGCGAGCTAGGCTCCGGCCTGGCCGACCGTCCGCTGCTGTTCTTGCCGCTCTTGCTGTTGATCGGCGTGCTGCTGTGGAAGCGCAACTACCTCTCGCAAAGGCTGGTGGAGCTGCATCGGGATATTGGCCATTACAAGCGCGACAGCCAGTTACATACCCCGCTGGCGCTGTTGCTGAATGTCCTGCTGGCCCTGCCAGGCGCGCTGTTCCTTGCGCTGTGCGGGTTTGCCCTGCAAATGGACGCCAGGGGGCAGAACGCTACCTTGGGCGCCGCCCTGATGGAGATGGCCCAGGCCTGGCTGGTGTTCTATACCGCCTACCGTATCCTCTCGCCGGCCGGCGTCGCCGAACTGCACTTTCGCTGGGCCCGTCCGCAAGTCGAATTCCTGCGCATTCAACTCCGCCGTATGGGCCTGGTGGTCCTGGCGCTGGTCGCCATCGTCACCGTGGCCGAACATCAGCCGGCCGCCCTCGCCGAGGATGTCATCGGCATTGGCGTGGTACTCACCTGCTATGCCTTGATGACCTGGCTGATGAGCAAACTGTTGCTGAACGCTCCGACGCGCGAGCACGCCTCCGTCTTCCGTCTATTCATCGGCCTAGGTTTCACCGCGCTACCGGTCGCACTCTTCATCGCCGTGTGCTTCGGCTACTACTACACCGCGCTCAAGCTCAGCGACCGCCTGATCGATACGCTCTATCTGTTGATGCTCTGGCTGATCGTGGAAGCCACCTTCGTGCGCGGCCTCAGTGTGGCGGCGCGGCGCCTGGCTTACCAGCGAGCCCTGAGCAAGCGCCAGACGCAGGTCAAAGAGGGGGGCGAAGGCGGCGAGGTCGTCGAGGTGCCGACCCTGGACATCGACCAGGTCAACCAACAGTCCTTGCGCCTGATCCGTCTGGCCTTGCTCGGCGCATTCGTGTTGGGGCTGTACTGGGTCTGGGCCGATTTGATCTCGGTCTTCTCCTATCTGGACAACATCACCCTCTACGAATACACCAGCGGCACCGGCGTGACCGCCAGCCAAGTACCGATCAGCCTCAGCGACCTGCTCGGCGCGCTGGTGATCATTGGCTTGACCGTGGCCCTGGCCGGCAACTTGCCAGGCCTGCTCGAAGTGTTGGTGCTGTCCCGGCTGAACCTGGCGCAGGGCAGCGCCTATGCCGCGACCACCCTGCTGTCGTATGCGATTGCCGGCATTGGCTTCGTCGCCATGCTGTCGGCGCTCGGCGTGAGCTGGGACAAGCTGCAGTGGCTGGTGGCCGCGCTCTCGGTCGGCCTGGGCTTCGGCCTGCAGGAGATCTTCGCCAACTTCATCTCCGGCCTGATCATCCTGTTCGAACGCCCGGTACGGATCGGCGACGTGGTGACCATCGGCAACCTCTCCGGCACGGTCAGCCGGATTCGGATTCGCGCGACCACCATCACCGATTTCGATCACAAGGAAATCATCGTCCCGAACAAGACCTTCGTCACCGACCAGTTGATCAACTGGTCGCTGACCGACACCGTCACCCGCGTCATCATCAAGATCGGCGTGGCCTACGAGACCGACCTGGCCCTGGCACGCAAGCTGATGATGCAGGCGACGATGGAAAACTCACGGGTGCTGCGCGACCCGGAACCCTTGCTGTACTTCCTGACTATCAGCCCCAGCACCTTCGATCATGAGCTGCGCTTCCATGTGCGCGAGCTGGGTGACCGTAACCCGGCGACCGACGAAATCCTCACGCGCATCGCCCTGAGCTTCCGCGAGCACGGCGTGGAGATGGCCTACAACCAGCTGGATATCTTCGTCAAAAACCTGCAAGGCCAGGAAGCCCAGCTGGTCGCGGGCAAACCACTGCCACCGCCGCAACTGCTCTAGCCCGCCCAGTGGGCGGGCGCCTGGACGCACTCCAGTAATTCCGAGGACAATACTGGGACTTACTGGAGGCGCACCTTGTTGAAGTCGCTCACCGATCTGACCTTCGATAACCGCTTCGCCCGTCTGGGCGATGCCTTCTCGACCGAAGTGCTACCCGAACCCATCGCCGAGCCACGCCTGGTCATCGCCAGCACGGCGGCGCTGGCGCTGCTCGATCTCGATCCCGCTCAGGTGGACGAGCCGGAGTTCGCCGAACTGTTCAGCGGCCACAAGCTCTGGGAAAGCGCCGAGCCACGGGCGATGGTCTATTCCGGGCATCAGTTCGGCTCCTACAACCCGCGCCTGGGCGATGGCCGTGGCCTGTTGCTGGGCGAAGTCCTGAATGACGCCGGCGAGCACTGGGACCTGCACCTCAAGGGCGCCGGGCAGACGCCCTACTCACGCATGGGTGATGGCCGCGCCGTGCTGCGTTCGTCGATCCGCGAGTTTCTCGCCTCGGAGGCCCTGCATGCGCTCGGCATCCCCAGCAACCGGGCGCTCTGCGTGACCGCCTCGAGCACCCCGGTCTGGCGCGAGAAACAGGAGCGCGCGGCCATGCTGCTGCGCCTGGCACCCAGCCATGTGCGCTTTGGTCACTTCGAGTACTTCTACTACACCAAACAGCCGGAACAGCTGAAGCAGCTCGGCGAAC
The DNA here is from genome assembly GCA_050739815.1 of Pseudomonas sp. Taxonomy (GTDB): domain Bacteria; phylum Pseudomonadota; class Gammaproteobacteria; order Pseudomonadales; family Pseudomonadaceae; genus Aquipseudomonas. The sequence goes on from JBOICE010000513.1 coordinate 7,596, forward strand.
ACGTCCTCAGCTGCCATTTCACCGCCTGCCTGGAGCAGCCCGAACCCTACTTGGCCTTCTTCCGCGAAGTGGTCGAGCGCAATGCCGAGCTGATCGCCTACTGGCAGGCCTATGGTTTCTGCCACGGGGTGATGAACACCGACAACATGTCGATCCTCGGCATCACCTTCGACTACGGCCCCTACGCCTTTCTCGATGATTTCGACGCCAACTTCATCTGCAACCACTCGGATGACGGTGGCCGCTACTCCTTCAGCAACCAGGTGCCGATCGCCCACTGGAACCTCTGCGCGCTGGCCCAGGCGCTGACACCGTTGATCAGCCTCGAAGCCCTGCGCGAGACGCTGAATCTATTTCTACCGCTCTACCAGGCCCATTACCTCGACCTGATGCGCCGCCGCCTCGGCTTGAGCCAGGCCGAGGAGCAAGACGCGGCCTTGGTCGAACGCCTGCTGCAACTGATGCAGAACAGCCCGGTGGATTACAGCCGGTTTTTCCGCGAGCTCGGCGATAGCGCCCCAAGCGTGGCGCTCGAGCGACTGCGGGAAGACTTCATCGATCTGGCCGGTTTCGATGCCTGGGCCGCCGACTATCAGGCCCGCAGCGCCGTTGAAGGCGCCAGCCAGGCTGATCGGCAAAGCCGCATGCACGCGGTCAACCCGCGCTACATCTTGCGCAATTACCTGGCGCAACAGGCCATCGACGCCGCCGAGCAAGGCGACTACAGCGAAGTGCGACGCTTGCATGCAGTGCTCAGCAACCCCTTCGAGGAGCAGCCCGGCATGGAACGCTACGCCGAGCGCCCCCCGGAATGGGGCAAGCATCTGGAGATCAGCTGTTCTTCCTGACGGCTTGCAGCCAGCAACTCTGCTCAGGCCTGAGCCTGTGACCCACATGGATGTGGGAAATGCGGCAAGCAGTAAGGAACGGCTGCCGCCCCGCGAAAACCCGCCCGGCAAGAGCTTCACCGGCATAGCCCGCGCCTACGGGTGTGGCGCTGGCCTTCAGGCGGGCGCTAACAACCACTCCAACCCCATCGTCACATGCACCTGTGTGCTGTCGAGCAAGGGCAGCGGCGACGCACAGCCCTCCAGCAGCAGGCCAATTTCCGTGCAGCCGAGAATCGCCGCCTCTGCACCTTGCGCGCGCAGGCTCTCCAGGGCTTCCAGATAAAAATTACGCGCGGGGTCATTGAACTGCCCACAACACAGCTCCTGAAAGATCACCCGGTCGAGTTCGAGCTGTACCGACGCTTCAGGCACTTGCACCTGGATACCGAAGCGCTCGCTTAACCGCTCACGGTAGAAGGCTTCCTGCATGGTGAAACGGGTACCGAGCAAGGCTGCGCGCTGCACGCCGTCAGCTTGCAGGGCCTGGCCCACCGCATCGGCGATATGCAGCAGAGGAATCCTCAGCGCGGCTTCGATCGCGGGCGCGACCTTGTGCATGGTGTTGGTCGCCAGCAGCAAAGCCGTAGCCCCGGCACGCTCCAGGCCCTTGGCCGCAGTGGCCAAACGCTCCCCTGCGCTAGCCCAGTCGCCGGCCTTCTGCAGTGCGGCGATTTCGGCAAAATCCACCGAGTGCAGCAGCAGCGGCGCCGAATGCAGACCACCCAAACGCTCACGTACGCCCTGATTCAACAGCCGGTAGTAGGTTGCCGTGGACTCCCAACTCATCCCACCCAGAACGCCCAATGTACGCATCGGCTTGTCCTTTTTCAGTCAGGCCCCGAGCCTAACCCCAGGGGTGAAATTCCGGCCAGACACAGGCAGCGCGCCACTGAGCGGTACAGTCGCCTTCAATAACTTAAAGGCATATAACCCTTCTCAATGATTCTTAGACTCTCTAAGCAAAGGCCACTATCTTGGCGCCACCGCGCGGCTAACCGCCCGTCATCTCCCCGCTCAGGCTAGCTGTACATGAAAATCCGCGATCTCGACTTCACAACTAACCCGATCAATAGCGAACACGAGGCCTTGGGTTTACCGCCAGTCGAAGACTTCGTTTCGCACCCAGCCAATCACCCGATACTCAGGGCAGCCATGTGGCTGGCGATTGCCATATTGCTCAGCCTGCTGCTGTTTCTGGCCTGGCGCCTGTTCTTCGGTGACCACGAAAGCACCGGCATCCAGATCATCGAAGCTGCGCTGACCAGCCCCTTGTTCTGGAGCGCCGTGGCCGTCGGCTTTTTCGCCCAGGCCATCGACGGTGCGCTCGGCATGGCCTACGGCATTACCGCCACGACCTTTCTATTGGGCGCCGGCGCCTCGCCTGCCGCAGCCAGTGCCAGCGTGCACATTGCCGAAGTCTTCACCACCGGCTTGTCGGGTATCTCCCACGTCAAACTGGGGAACGTGAACAAGTCCTTGTTTCTGCGCCTGCTGATTCCCGGAATGATCGGGGCGGTCTTGGGCGCGGTGGTCATTACCCAATTCGATGGCAAGGCCCTGAAGCCTTTTATCTCCGCCTATCTGCTGATCATGGGCCTGTACATCCTGAGCAAGGCCTATCGGCATGTGGTGCATAGCAAGCCGCCCGAGCACATTGCCAAACTGGCGCTGTTCGGCGGTTTTGTCGACGCCGCCGGCGGCGGTGGCTGGGGGCCGGTGGTCACCACCACGCTGCTCGGCTCCGGCAGCGACCCGCGCACCACCATCGGTTCCGTCAACTTCGCCGAGTTCTTCCTGACCATCGCCAGCGCCACCTCCTTCATCCTCCTGGCCGGTCAGCCGAGTACCTGGCTGCTGGTCGCCGGGCTGGTGTTCGGCGGTTTATTTGCGGCACCGTTTGCGGCACTGCTGTGTAAAAAGCTCCACGCCAAAACCCTGTTAACCATCATCGGCAGCCTGATCACCCTGCTCAGCGCCTACAACTTTTACACGGCACTGGCCTGATGGGTCGAATGCCAAGCAAGCGGTAACGGCCGGGCATGACCTTAGGTTCAAATGATTTAGCCCAGCCGCCTCGAAGCGGGCCCGGTTCATTGGCCGTCCGGCTTCCTGCCGGCACGCTTGATATCCGCCAGCCCAGGCTCCAAATAGTGGCTATACCGCCCTGGAGCCTGTTATGTCCGCCCCTCTGCTGATTCCCTGCCCACGCTGCAACGGCCTCAACCGCATCCCTGGCGAGCGCCTCGGTGATGCGCCTCGTTGCGGCCGCTGCAAAGGCGAAGTCCTCAGCGTTAAGCCCTTCGACCTGTCGCACGGCAGCTTCGCCAGCCAGATCAAAGGCGACCTGCCGCTGCTGGTGGATGTCTGGGCCAGTTGGTGCGGGCCTTGCCAGGCTTTTGCGCCGACCTTCCAGCAGGCGGCCGGTCACTTGCTTGGGCGCTGCCGCCTGGCCAAGCTCGATAGCGAAGCCAATCAGCAGCTATCGGCGCAGCTGGGCATACGCTCGATCCCCAGCCTGATCCTGTTCAAGGGCGGCCGGGAACTGGCACGTCAGAGCGGCGCCTTGCCGTTACAGCAACTGCTGGCCTGGCTGAACAGCCAAGGGATCTGACAACCAAGCTCGCGAAAAAACCCCGAGTGAGCATTTCGGTCAGCCGCAGCGAGCACCGCGGTCATTGCCGCAAGGCGACTAACGGCTAGGCTGGAGAACCATTTCTTAGAGAGCCGGCTCAGCATCTCGCGAGCTAAGGTCAGGCAAGGCAAAGTCGGACGTGAAGCGCAATTCACCTGTGTGCAAAGGGCTATTCCGAGTTCGACTTCAACGCAGCAGCGCCGCCGCACAGCAGATCCTGGGCAGGTTCGAAGGAGCACAGCATGCCGTTTCCCGCAGAGATCGCCCGCCAGTTCACCGAAGAAAAGATCGCCTTCGTCAAACGCATGAACCTCAAGGCCGAGGTGCTTGAACCAGGCTTCGTGCGTCTACGAGTGCCCTTGGCAGGCAACGAAAACCACATCGGCACCCTGTACGCCGGCGCCTTGTTCACCCTGGCGGAAATCCCTGGCGGCGCGCTATTCATCACCAGTTTCGACGCCAGCCGCTTCTACCCCATCGTCAAAGAAATGAGCCTGCGCTTCCGCCGCCCAGCCACCGGCGACATCAGTGTCGAGGCGCGCCTCAGCGCAGAAGACATCGAGCGCCTGCAAGCAGAGGCGGCCGCCAACGGCAAGGCCGAGTTTTTGCTGGAACTGCAACTGACCGACAGCAGTGGCGAAGTAGTGGCCGAAAGTCGTGGCCTCTACCAATTGCGTACACACTGACGCATGACCTTGCTCTAGAGCCAAAAGCCAACTATCTAATACTGGTTAACTCCTCGGGGAGCCCAATCGACCACGCGTATTAGAAGAGTCGTCCTATGGCCATCAAACATATCCTTATTGCCCATGACTTACGCAGCACGGCAGACCTCGCTCTACGCCGTGCGGCCCAACTGGCGCGCCAGCATCACGCCCAACTGACCCTACTGCATGTCATCGCGAACCACCAACCGGCTAGCGTGCGGGAGAAGGCCGAACAGTTGCTCGATAGCAGCCTGACCCGTTACGCCCCGCCCGGCAGCGAACTGCGCATACAGACCGGCCGCCCGGACGAAGTGGTCTTGAGCGAGATCCAGGAGCTGCAAGCCGATCTGCTGGTGCTCGGCGCCCATCATCACCGTCACGAACTGTTCTCCGGCACCACCCTCGACCGCATCGCCCGCGGCTGCCAGATCCCGCTGCTGCTGGCTTCAATCGACGACGACGCGCCCTATCGGCGAGCCCTGGCCGCATTGAACTTTTCCCTCTGCGCATGCAGTGCGTTCGGCCATGCCTATCGCCTGCTGCCGGCGCAAGCCGAGCTGCATGCCCTGCACGTGTTCGAGGCATCGAAGGGCTCAGCAGCGGAAGTCGAGGCGCAACTCGACACGCAGCGCCTGTTGATCGAGCAATTGCTGCTCGACGAGGCGCGAAACCTGCCGGACGATGGCCCCAGGCTCAGCCACAAGATTCAGATGGGCAGCCTGCCGCGCACGCTGCATGAGGCTATCGGCACACACCAGCCGCAACTTCTGGTGCTTGGCAGTCGCGGTCGCAGTGCCCTGTCGCAGGCCCTGCTTGGCTGCATGGCACAGCACTTCCTGCACAAGGCGCCCTGCGATGTGTTGGTGTCGCGGTAAAGGAAGCCTTCTACCCGCACCGTCGTAGTGGCGCGACGTTTTCAACCGCGCAAAAAAAGGCGCCAATGACGCCTTTGAGTTAAACGAGGGCGCTTAGCCGGCGCTTTCCAGCAAGCCGTGCAATTCGACGAACTGCAGAGTCAGCTTGTGCCGCGGTTCGAGGAAGATCAGCGGGGTGGAGACCTGATGCGACTCGCGCATCTTTACCGAGCTAGTCAGATACACCGGTAGCACCGGCAGATTCTCGGCGATCAGTTCATCCAGCAACTGCTGCGGCAGTGTCGCGCGTGCCTGGAACTGATTGACCACTATGCCCTCGACTTCCAGCCCCTCGTTGTGGTCTTCCTTCAGCTCTTCGATCTCGGCGAGCAGGCCATACAGCGCCTGGCGGGAGAAACTGTCGCAGTCAAAGGGAATGAGCACACGATCAGCGGCGATCAGCGCGGAAACCGTGTAGAAGTTGAGTGCCGGCGGAGTATCCAGATAGATCCGATCGTAGTCCTCGGCCAAGTCATCCAGCAGCTTGCGCAGCTTGTTGATCTTATGTTTGGCCTCCAGCTTGGGCTGCAAATCAGCCAACTCGGCGGTGGCGGTGACCACATGCAGGTTGTCGAACGGGGTCTCGTAAATATCGACATTGCCCTTCTTGGCAAAGGGCCCGGCGGACAGGGTCTGTTTGAAGAAATCGGCGATCCCCATCGGAATCTCGTCCCCGGTCAGACCGGTGAGATACTGCGTCGAGTTGGCCTGCGAATCGAGGTCGACCAAGAGTGTGCGATGCCCCTGCGCCGCACTCACCGCCGCCAGGTTGCAAGCAATACTGGACTTACCCACCCCGCCTTTCTGGTTGAACACTACGCGTCGCATACCGCACCTCCCTGAGCCACTCGAATGGCCTGGGATTCTATGCAAAGCGCGTGACAAGGGCGAGGTGGATAGTCGAATAGTGACCAGTGGCGCGCCTATGCCCAGCAAATACCGGCACACTGTGCGCACAGTCACGCAGTCGATGGGCGCGGCGCGGTTTTTTGCCGCCCTCGTACGAGCCCGCACTTCGCCCGAAATAATCTAAGCACTATTTGCCTGAGGTTCGCAGGGCCTGGATAATGCCGCCGCTTCGCTATGGCGCTATCGACAAGGCTTTTGTCGTTAAGGAACCGCCCTCGTCGACATGGATGCCCACAAGGGCCGAAAAGAGCTCTGAGCCCGATGGATTTCAGTATTACTCAATGGCGCGCCTGGGCCCCCGGGCTAGACAGCCTCGCCGACTGGCAAGCCTGGCACCGGCAGCCGTGGCGCCCCGCTGCCAGCGCGGCGCAACCGGACGTCGCGTTTCTCCCGGCCCTGCAACGCCGCCGGCTCAGCCGCTTGGCCCGGATGGCCTTCAGCGTCGCCTGGCCCCTGGCCGAGACACCCTCGAGCGCCGGACAGCTGCCCCTGGTCTTCGCCTCACGGCACGGCGAAACCCCGCGCACCTTCGCCCTGCTGAGCGACCTTGCCGAGCAGGCGCCGCTCTCGCCTACGCAATTCAGCCTCGCGGTGCATAACGCGATCATTGGCTTGTGGTCGATCCTGCGTGGCGACACCAGCGAGATGACCGCGCTGGCCGCCGAGGGTGACGGCCTCGAGCACGCGATCCTCGAAGCCTGCATGTTGCTGGCGGCAGGCGCGCCAGCGGTGCTGGTGGTGGTTGCCGAAGATCTGCCGCCAGCGGCCTACGCACCCTGGATCGACGATGTGCCGTTTCCCTACGCCGTCGGCCTGTTGCTGACACCCGGTACGGACTGGCGACTCAGCCTCTGCGAACATACGGCGCCTGCGGCAAGAGCCGAGTGGCCACACGCCCTGAGCCTGCTGCAGACCCTGTTAAGCAACCAATCTCACTGCCAGCATCATTGGAAAACGCGCAAATGGACCTGGCAACGCAGCCGTTGAACAGACCTGGAAACTACTACTGGCGCTTGCTGGCCACCGGCCTGTCGTTCGCGCTGTTCGGCATTGGCGGCCTGTGCCTGCGGGTGCTGGTCTTCCCGCTGCTGGCCTTGCTGCCGGGCGATGCCCTGCGTCAGCGGCGTCGCGCACGGCAGACCATCAGTCGGCTGTTCTGGCTCTTCGTGCAATTCATGTATCGCAGCGGCGTGCTGACTTTTGACGTGCAAGGCGCCGAACGCCTGGGGCGACCGGGCCAGTTGATCATCGCCAACCACCCCTCGCTGATCGATGTGGTGGTGCTGATCGCACTGATCCGCGACGCCAACTGCGTGGTCAAGCAAAGCCTCTGGGACAATCCCTGCATGCGTGGGCCGATCCGTGCCGCGCAATACATCAGCAACAGCGGCAGCCTGGACATGCTCGATGAAGCCGCCGATGTCCTGCGCCAAGGCCAGACGCTGATCGTCTTCCCCGAAGGCACCCGTACCACGCCCGGACAAGCCCCGGAGTTTCACCGGGGTGCCGCGGCCATTGCCCTGCGCGGCGCCACGCTGGTCACCCCGGTGGTGATCAGCGTCAGCCCGACCACCCTGACCAAGGC
>JBOICE010000514.1:0-8106 GCA_050739815.1 Pseudomonas sp.
GGTTTCAATCCGCGCGCCCGCGTGGGGCGCGACCTTCATCAGGCTCGGGCTCGCGTTGACCAGCGACGTTTCAATCCGCGCGCCCGCGTGGGGCGCGACCGTCGCGCAGCTTGACCAGGCCGAGCAGGCGGGTGTTTCAATCCGCGCGCCCGCGTGGGGCGCGACCCGACCTGATCCTGCAACGGCGCTGGCAAGACTGGTTTCAATCCGCGCGCCCGCGTGGGGCGCGACACTGTCGGGTATCTCGACGATGAAGTAGCTCATACGGTTTCAATCCGCGCGCCCGCGTGGGGCGCGACTGCATCCTTATAACCCAGCAACCAATATGAGGAAAACCCTCCGGTTCTGCGAACCGCAGCGCTTTCCCAAGTTCACAAGCAGCTACGGGCTTGTATCAGATTTAAATCGAACAAAATCAGTCTGTTAAAGAGCCGCGAACCTACCGGGGTTTAACCGGTCGCTTGAGGTTCGCAAAAGACTAGAGAATTAGCGGGCCATTAAGATCCAGCACCGCTTTTGCGCCGACATGCTCGACTTTGCTTTGCCAGTTTTTACCCAGACAGTAGAAGCGCAGGCTGTCCTGCTCGGGGTCGATCAAGTCGCAGAGCCGTTGTTTGAGAAAGGTCCACTGGGCACTATCCACCTCGATCTCGAACACCGAATACTGCACGCGCTGCCCATAATCGCGGCAGGCCTTGGCCAACCTCCGCAAGCGCCGCGAACCACCGGCCTCCATGGTGCTGACGTCATAGCTGACCAGAACCATCATAGCTTTGCCTCACTTCCAGAGAAACGGCGGATAGGCGTCCAGATCACCCCGCAGATGGCGGGCCAGCAGTTGAGCCTGAATGGCCGGAAAGAGTCCAACCGGTACTTTCTCCTCAAGGAAAACATGCTGCAACTCTTCCCGTTTGCGCTCCTGATAGGCCACCAACAGCATCTTGCGCGCTTCATCGCGCAGGAGCACCGCGCCATTGTCTATGCGACGGAAATCTCGCTCGTTGAGCTGTTTTCGGTTGAGTAATGAAAGCGCCAGACGATCGGCGAATACCGGACGAAACTCTTCCACCAAGTCCAGTGCCAGGCCGGGCCGACCGGGTCTGTCTCGGTGCAAAAAGCCTACGGCGGGGTCCAGCCCGACACTTTCCAGCGCCGAGCGGCAATCATGAGTCAGCAAGGTATACAGAAACGACAACAACGCATTGACTGCATCCAGCGGTGGACGCCGACTACGGCCGGTAAAACGCAACGCCGGATTGCCGACGCGAATCAGTTGATCGAATACGCCGAAGTAGGCTTGCGCGGCTTCGCCCTCAAACCCACGCAAGACATTGATATCCGGCTCGGCCGGGAGCTTTTCAGCGATTCGCTTCAGACGTTTGTTGGCGTGTTCAACAGCGGCCGAAGCTTCGGCAGAGATTTTTTCGCCATGGTCACGCAACGCCCGACCCAGCACTGCCCTCTGGTTATACAGCTTGCCGGCCAGCAGGTTACGCACGATGTCAGCGCAACCCTTGGGGTCATCACTGCGGCGATACTGTTCGCGGCGCAACAGCACGTTGCCGGAAACCGGCCCTTCGACCCGTGCCAAAAATTTTCCGTTAGGGCTCAGGTAACAGATACTGATGCCTTGCTCAGAGCAAAATCCCAGCAGAGGCGGCGATACCAAAACGCGGCCGATACAGACCAGACTTTCCAGCATGTGTACGGGGAGTCTGCCTTTGATCTCCCCTTCCACTTCCATGACGATATTGGCACCGTCTTTTCTAAGCCAGGCACCTTCAGTGGTTATGTACAGGGTGTTGAGTTGTCGGCGCATGGCTCACTCCTCGATTTGCTTGGCCAGCCAGGCATTAACCGAGCTCTTGCACCCCAACAGATGGGGTTGGCAGAGATCGATCAATGAACAAGCATCACAACGACGCGGCTGGTATTGCGCACTCGGGGTGCGGCCAGACTCGATCAGCAAGCGGGTTGCCTGAATGGTTTCAAGCGTCAGGACGCGCAGGGTTTCATCGAATGGCACAACCTTGCGCCGGCGGGTCTTGCCATAAAACAAGGCGCCCTCGGTGACAGGTTGGCCGAACATGGCCTCCAGACAGAGTCCCTGAGCGCAGAGCTGAACCTCGTCGGCGCGGTGCTTTTTAGGGTGGCCACGCTTGTATTCCACCGGGTAAATCCGTTCGCCATTGTCGCTGAGATGAAACTCGACCACGTCGGCGATACCCGTGATGCCCAATGCCTGGTTGACCAACGGCATGGCGGTGGCCGTGCGGATGCCATGCCGTTGTTCGGTTTGCGGCTGGTCGGAGCGCTCATGCAACAGTCGCCCTTCGGCGGTATGGCGGTTTTCTGCCCATAACTGCTCGACGTGAATCAAGGCGCACTGCCGAGGGCAATACAGGTAATGCTGTAAGGCAGACAGGGGGATCAGATCATCGTCTTCCATGGCCGCCTTACTCCTGTTCAGATCAGCTCACGCACGCTGACGCCTTGCGGCAGGGATTCACTGTCAATCGTCACCTGGTAATCGCTGAAGCTGCGTGCTGGCGTGTCCGCCTCGCCCTGCACGCGCGCGACCTTCACCGTGTCGAATAACACATGGGCCGGTGCATTGCCCATTGGGTGCTCGTGCTTGAACACGATCAGTTTGCGCGCCGCCATTTCACCACGAGCAGCCGAACGATCGTGCTCGAACATGTTAATCAGGCTATGCCAGAGCAATTCGAGATCCGCTTCGGAGAACCCGGTGCGCTCAGCCAGCTTGGCCGAAATAAAACCATGGGAACGATACAGACCGTAGGGGATGATGTGTTTGCGGCCCATGGTGCGGTTATCGCCGCTCTGCTCTTCCGCTTCTTTCTGTGTGGTGACGGCCATACGGGTGATGGATATCTCCATCGGCACCACCGGATCGATCGAGGTGGCGAAGGCCATTTGAATCGGCCCGCGCACCTGGCCACAGTTGACGCCGGTGGTCATCACCGCGCCAAAGGTGCGCACATCGAAGAAGTTAGCGCACATCCAGTCGGTCAACTCTTTGGCCTTGGCAACGTCCGAGGGCAGTTTCTTGTAACCGTTCTTGGCATCTGCCGGTATTTCCAAAGCCTTCCAGGCCAGTTCATGCTGATTGTTCAGCACGGCCTTTTCCTGCATGTAGATGGCGTAACCAGGGCCACCCTCTTTCTCCAGGCTGACGTAGTTGCGGATCTTGCGTTTAAGGCAGACATCGGTGACCAGCCCCTGATTGGTTTCCGGGTCGAGGCGCGGCAGATTGCCGGCATCCGGGTCGCCGTTTGGATTGCCATTGCTGACGTCAAACAGGTAGACAAATTCGTAACGGTTAGCGATGGCACTCATTGCTCTGCTCCTTGCTCGGTTTCGGTTCCAGTGGTGTTGTCAGGGTTGTTATCTAGATTGTTGCGGTTAAAGCGCGCCTGGGACTGGTGGTAATAACCGATGGCGAAACGGCCTTGATCTTCCAGGCGCAGGTTGTGCGGAAACTGACTATCGAGACCGTCGATGATTTCGCCAACGTCGCGTTCCAGGTTATGCGCCAGACCCGGCTTTTCCTTGCGCACCTTGGCCAGATGGTTTTGCGTGTTGCGCAATAGCATCGGAAAAATCGTCGCTGGGGTGGCCGATGCCGCGCCGTAATAACGGTCGCGAATACTGGCGTTGACCGTGCCCAGGGCATTGCGTTGGACGTTTTCCAATACGGCAAACAGTCGGCCCAGGCGATAGCCGGGATTACTGGCTTCCTTGTCGAGACTCACAGGCACCTCCTCATTGATTCCCTTTACGCCCAAGCGCAGATCACGCGTCAGGACGGCTTTGCACAACGCCACGCGCACATCGGAAATATCTCCATCGGCACGCATACGCATGATCAGGTTGACCAGCAGGCTGCGCGGATAGCTGCTGCCGGTTAGCACGGCGCGGGTCATTTCACCGGCCAATTGCGGCGCAATATCTTCGGCCTTGGCTTTGCCATCCCGGCTGGGGGCCGTGGCATAGAGCAAACGCCAGATCGCCGGCTCGGTTTGCCACGGCAATGGCTCGATGCGCAGATCCTGGTAATGCTCAGCCAAGCGCTGGGCAAAAAAGCCCAAGCTGCCGGTTTGCCAGAAGCGGATCGACAACCGCGAGGCATTCGGCGCCAGGCCCAGCACGAATAACTGGGTGCCTTCGTCCAAATCCAGCGCCAGCTCACGCAGCGGTCTGCCCTGCGCGACCGCATCCAGCACCGTGCGCAGCTTGGCGGCTTCACTGGCATCATCACTGGGCGGGCTGAGTAAGTCGGCAAACAGCAACTCGGCACTGCTGGCCTGCGCCGGGGTGTCGGCCAAGGCCCAGAACACCACGCTGGCATCGCCGATCTGCATACGCTGACGGTTGTGCTCATCGCGGCGCAGCAGATGATTAAGCACCGTGGTGTAGGCGAAGGCGGCCGCCTCGGAAACCGGGGCGTTTGCGCCCTGGCTTTTACCGTAGGAGCCGAAGGATTCAAGGTTGAAGGAGACAATGGACGCGCCGGAGCTCTGCGCACCATTCACGCCTTTAATTGCAGGGTGCAGGCGCGTCAGCGGCATCTCCTGACCGGTCACCAGACACCGCCCGTCACTGGTTTCGGCCCCCGCCAAGAGCTTGGCGCGCAGCATTTTTGCAGCCGGTAACTCGTGCAGATATTTATGCTCGCCATCGAGGCGAAAAACGACGTTAGCATCGCGCATCTCGTCGTTGAACAGTGGTGTTTGAAACTGCTCCGGTGACCAGTTTTCAAGAAAAGTTGAAAATGCTTTCAGCGCGGGATCGCTCTCGTCGGCCAGGCATTGCTGATGCAAGGTCTTGAACGCTTGGTGCTCTTGGGCGGTACGCTCGCCCTCCTTGGCGCTGACGCCCAGCACATAGCTGGTCTTGTCCCAGAGAAAATTAGATTTGATCCCGGCTGTGCGTTTTCCCGGTTGTGGCACTGTCAGGCCCTTGGGCAGCGGCTTCTTGCCGGAATTGTCACGCACATCCAGCACATCGACCAACTCGCCCTGCGCAGAAAGCACCAGCGCATAACTGATCTTTTCCTGGCTAAAACCAAAGACCGGCACCTGCTCTTGCTCGGCCAGCCGCTGGTAATAGTCATTGAGCGCCGAAAGAATCATGCCTTGACCTCCGCAGCCATAAACGGCGGCACTTCGATCAAGCCATCGCGCATTTGCGCGCGGAAGAAATGCGCCGTCATGTCGTCAGCAAAGTCGATGTCGTGCAGCATCCAGCCCAGATCGCGTTCACCCTGCAACGCCTCATCGGCAACCGGCTCGGCAACGCCCGACTCAAGCAACTGGACGTTGGCGGGGAACTCACGCACGCCCAAACAAGGCGAATGAAAGTACTGCCCCTTGCGCGCCCGCCGATTGAAGATATCCAGGTGCTTGCCGACAGAGTCGCTGGCATCGGCCTTTGCGGTGAGTTCGAAGTGCGCTTCGATGACATAAGCCACATCGCGCAAGACAGTGGCCGCACGCTGCTGCCGATCTTCATCGACAAAGGCAATCAGGCCATCGGTGCGCCCGGCCTTCATCGCCTTGCCGACACTGGCCGAGGACAGCTTGCCGCCCACCTCGTTGCGTCGCAGGGACTCAAAACGAATCGGCTTGAGCACCTGAATGCGATCCACCGCCCAACGAATCGCCGGCTTCCAGTGAATGGCTTCGAGAATGCCGCGCGCGGCGGACGGCGTGATGACGTCGTAGGAGACGCGTTCAACCTTCATCTCTGGCCGGGTGAAGCAGGCGCGTTCGCCCCAAACCAACAACCGAATTCCGTAGGCCATTTGGCCCTCCTTTTCAGTATTCCTTTATCCGCGCCGACAATGCCGGCGACAGTCATTTACCAACACAGGCGCTCGCTATTGATAAAGGCTGGATTATCCCAATGCAATCCAAAGCGATCGTGATACAGATCAGGGTTAACCAGCACCATAAACTGCTCGCCATAGCGTAGTTCATTCACCGCTTGGATAGCCCCGGCTTGTTGCAACGCGGCATAAGCCTGGCGCGGCACCTGCATCAGGTAGGGCTGCAAGCGGCGGGCGATGGCAGCGCAGCCCTCGGCAAACACTAGAGCGCGCAAAGCCGACTGCGCCTCGTCATCAAACGCGACGATGACCGGCATCTGCACGCTGTCGATCATGCGAAATTTACTCGCCAGCATTTCAAACGGCAGGCCGTCGAGCTTGCCATCCTCTATCTGGCCGAGAAGATTGTGTGCATCCAACTCCTGCGGGCCTTTCTGCCAATACAGCAGGCGGAAATAGCGCTGAATAGCCTGCAATCCCAACGGATCATCACCATGCTGGCGCAGTACCTCGCGTGCCGCCTGGGCAAATTGCTTGAGTTCTGGCGGTGGCGCCCAGTCGGGGTTTTCCGTCGAAAAGATCAGCACCTCGCTGTCGGCCGGCGCGCGCTTACCCTCACGATTGCAACGCCCCGCCGCCTGAGCGATAGAGTCCAGCCCGGCTTCGGCGCGCAGCACGGTTGGAAAATCGACATCCACGCCGGCCTCGATCAAAGAGGTCGCAACCAGCTGACACGGCTTGCCGGCTTTAAGCAGCAGGCGAACCTCGGCCAACACCTGGCTGCGGTGTTTGGCGCACATTAGGGTGGTCAGGTGCCGTGCGCCTGGGCGCTCGGCTATAGCCTCATACAACGCACGTGCATGCCGACGGTTGTTGACGATGCACAACACCTGGTCGCGCTCGGCCAAGTGGCTGGCCAAGGCTGCATCACTCAAGTTACCGACATGTCGTACTTGCACGCGCTTGAGCGCTGCAAACAACTGACCGGGTTCCGGGGCCAGTTCGCGAACGTTCTGCAAACCACCGATAAACTCTGGCGCTTCCAGGGCCGGCTGGGTTGCGGTACAGAGCACCGCGCTAACCTTGTAGTTGAGCGCCAGTTCATCGAGTGCGGCAACACAGGGGCGCAGCAACTTAAGCGGCAAGGTTTGCGCCTCGTCCAGTATCACCACACTGCCCGCGATGTTGTGCAATTTGCGGCAGCCGGACGGCCTGGCGGCATACAGACTTTCAAAGAACTGCACCGACGTCGTCACTACAATAGGCGCATCCCAGTTCTCCATCGCCAGCCTGATTTTGTCGCGAGATTCGAGGCTTTGGCTTTTGTCATCGACAAACGCACTGTGGTGCTCCAGCACCGCACCGCTAAGATCACCCAGCGCCCGACGAAATACCGCCGCGTTCTGTTCGACGATGCTGGTAAAGGGGATGACGTAGATGATCCGCCGTAAGCCGTGCAAGATGGCGTGATCGAGGGCAAACGCCAGCGAGGCCAGGGTCTTGCCGCCACCCGTTGGCACTGTCAAAGAGAACAGGCCTGGTGCTAGCGCTGCCCGACTGCGCACCTCGGTCAAGACCTCAGCACGCAGGTGATTAACCGACGAGTCCACTTTGAACCCGCCAAGGTAAACATCCAACTGCGCACGAAGCTCTCTCAGGCTTGGCTGTGCTTCGCCGCGCCGCGCTTTTCGATTCTCGATCTTGTTGTAGTACGCCTCAGTATCGAGAAAATCGGCATCCACCAAACAGGAAAAGATCATCCGCCCAAGAAAAGCCAGCTGGAACTGACCACGCCCTTGGCAGACCCGAAAACCAGCAGGCGGGGATAGCGAATTTTCCGCAGGCAGCTTGATTTCATCGCGCCAGGCTGACAATAAGCTGGGCAATTGCGTGCGCAAGCGGTCACTCAGCGCCGTGCGCTCGCCTGGATCGCGCCCATTCGCCAAACCCGCATGATGCCCGGCAATGCCGAACGCCAGTAATTTGCCAAGAGCACCGTATCGCTCACAGGCAATCCGTGCGCCCCAGGTGGCGTGATCAACCTTCGAGCCTCCTCGCAAACGCTGCTGAAACTCCTCGGTGTACTTACCAAGGTCGTGCAGCAAACCCGCCACACCGGCCAATTCCTCAGCAGAAAAATAGACGGCGAAACCAGCCGCCATACTGCCCACCGCGGTGAGGTGGTCGGCCAGCAATTGCCAATCCAATTGGTCGGCACGTTCGCTGGAGTGAGCGTAAAAAGGCAGCATGTGGAT
>JBOICE010000515.1:0-13414 GCA_050739815.1 Pseudomonas sp.
ACGAATCAGGCCTGACAGTTCCTGGGGCGTGCAGTCCATTAGCGAGAGAAAGTGCCTTGCGCTCATCATTAACTACCTTTTGTACAACAGTTGCGCCGGTCGATAAGCCAGGTTTTCCAAGAAAAAATGGCGGGACCAGCGGCTGGGGAGCCGCAGGGTGCGACGAAATAGGGGAGGCGCGATCTTATAAGGAAATGTCGCACCCTGTCATTAGAGTTCAATAACTGCGCGGTCGGCAGAGGCTGACTAAGTTGCCTGTAGCAGCGGTTATCCTTGCGCGGAGCGTCCGGTAATTCAGGTCGCTCCAGCATGGAACTGCGCTTGCCCGCATCGTTGAAGGGGAGCATTTGTACACTGTGGTCTCACGAGTTGGCAATGAAAGCGAGACACCGGCCGGCCATCAATATTTATTTGTGGCGCCGCGGTTGAGGGTGCAAGTGGCTGCCAAGTCAGAATACGTCGGGCATGGGGTTTAGGCCATCCGTCTGGGAACTGGGGGCAGTTCACGGATACTGCGCATACTCAAAGTCAGAGTCGACCTCTTGTCGGCGAGTCTAGAACAGGAAGTGTCATGAGTCAGCGCGCCTTTGCTCATCATCTCGTGTGGAGTGCGGCCAGAATGGTCGGCAAGGAGCCGCAAGCTTTCCTGGCCATCCGCCGCCTGTGGGATGATTCCGACGCGGTCTACCATCGCGTCTGTGCCGATCAGCACTTCGAGTACAAAATTGACGCCGAGACCGCGGCACTGGCCGAGCTGGCAAAAGTCATCGGCATCGACAAGAGCGATAACCCGGTTTTCTGAGCCAAGGCCCTGCTTGCCGCGAGACCCGATACTTAGCTCGAGGGGCTAACGCCAGGCACAAAAAAGCCCCGCATGAAACGGGGCTTTTTTGATCAGAACGGGGAGTCTTAGACTACCTGAACTTCTTCAGCTTGCATGCCTTTCTGGCCTTTAGCAGCCACGAAAGAAACGGTCTGACCTTCTTTCAGGCTCTTGAAGCCGTCGCTCTGGATAGCCTTGAAATGTACGAACAGATCAGCGCCGCCGTTGCTTGGGGTGATGAAGCCGAAGCCTTTTTCATCGTTGAACCATTTAACGGTGCCAGTTTCGCGATTAGCCATGGTGTTTCTCCTTGAACAGAGTGGATTGCGGCACAGGCTGTAACCGGTGCCAGTACTGAGTGCAAAGAGTTATCGGATTCGTGTAGATGGTTGGATCGAGATCTAAACACCAAGTTGCGATTCGCGGTACACATGCAGCACAGTGGCCCAAAGATACGCACTTTGTGCGATTAATGCGACTAGCAAGCACGTGGATATTTTGTTTCAGACGAAAAGATTGCCTGGAATGGGCTTTTCAGGGGGGATTCAGGGGTGGCCGGAAGCCTGCTCACTTCGGCGCGACCGGCGCTGGATCGCGGGTTAAATCCGTAGGCCTGATGCCTGTCGATTCATGAGACGAACGCTCCTGGCGAAGTCGCTCACCCGGCGCCATAGTCTTCAATCCACGACCCGACCGGTCGTCTCGAATAAGAGTATGAGGCTAGGCCATGACCAAGACCCTCCACCACCGTGCGTGCCACCTGTGCGAAGCCATCTGCGGTTTGACCATCGAAACTGCGGCCCTGGAGGGTGGCGGTCAGCAGATTCTCTCGATCAAGGGCGACGGCCTGGACAGCTTTAGCCGCGGCCATATCTGCCCGAAGGCCGTCGCGCTGCAAGACATTCAGAATGACCCCGACCGCCTGCGCCAACCGATGCGACGCGTTGGCAGCGAATGGCAAGCCATCGAGTGGGAGGAGGCGTTCGAACTGGTCGCCAGCCGTCTCGTCGATATCCAGGCGCGCCATGGGCAGAATGCAGTGGCCACCTATCATGGCAACCCAAGCGTGCATAACTACGGGATCATGACTCACAGCAACTATTTCCTCGGCCAACTGAAAACCCGCAACCGTTTTTCCGCCACCTCGGTGGACCAGTTGCCGCATCACCTGGTCAGCCTGCAGATGTACGGCCATGGTCTGATCCTGCCGATCAGTGATATCGACCACACCGATTTCATGCTGATCCTTGGCGGCAACCCGCTGGCATCCAACGGCAGTATCATGACCGTGCCGGATGTCGAGAAGCGCTTGAAGGCGATCAAGGCGCGTGGCGGCAAAATAGTGGTAGTCGACCCGCGCCGTAGCGAGACTGCGGCGATCGCTGACCAGCACCTGTTCGTGCGCCCGGGCCAGGACGCGGCACTGCTGTTTGGCATGCTGAGCACCCTATTCGAGGAGGGCTTGACCCGCGCCAACCATCTAGCGGTCGAGGGGCTGGAAGAGGCGCGCCAAGCCATCGCCGAGTTCACCGCCGAGGCCATGAGTGAGCGCTGCGGCGTGCCGGCCGAGCAGATACGGCAACTGGCCCGCGACTTCGCTGCGGCCGATAAGGCGGTGTGCTACGGACGCATGGGCGTATCGACCCAGGCCTTCGGTACTCTTTGTCACTGGCTGATCCAGTTGATCAATCTGGTCACCGGCAACCTCGATCGGGTGGGTGGCGCGCTCTGCACTGAGCCGGCGCTGGACATAGTGGCGAGCACTTCGGGTAACAGCTTCAATCGCTGGCAGAGCCGAGTCTCTGGCCTCCCGGAATACGGGAGCGAATTGCCAGTGGCGGCTTTGGCCGAGGAAATGTTGGTGCCTGGAGAGGGGCAGATCCGTGCGCTGATCACCATTGCCGGCAATCCCGTATTGTCTACGCCCAACGGCCGGCAGCTGGAGCAGGCACTGGATGGTTTGGATTTCATGGTCAGCATCGATCTCTATATCAACGAGACCACCCGCTATGCCGACCTGATCCTGCCGCCCACCGGGCCGTTGGAGCATGACCACTACGACACCACCTTCAATTTGTTTGCCGTGCGCAATGTCACCCGCTTCAACGAGCCGGTGCTGGAGAAGCCCGAGGGGGCGCTGCACGACTGGGAGATTTTCGTCGGCTTGGCCAAGGCCTTCGCCGCCAAGACCGGTACGCAGTTGAAGCCGACCATGGCACCAGCGCAGATGATCGATATGGGGCTGCGCATGGGGCTCTATGGTGACAAGTCCGAGCACAAACTGTCGCTGGCCGAGTTACGCGAACACCCCCATGGCATCGATCTGGGGGCGCTAAAACCTAACCTGGCAGAACGTTTGAAAACGCCAGGCAAAAAGGTTCAGGCCGCTCCGGCACTGCTTTTGAGCGATCTGCCGCGCTTCGCTGCGGAGCCCGTGCCCAAGGCTGGAGAGCTGGTGATGATCGGCCGCCGTCACGTGCGCAGCAACAATTCCTGGATGCATAACTACCATCGCCTGGTGAAAGGCAAGCCGCGTCATCAATTGCTGATGAATCCTGAAGATCTGGCCAAACGTGGTCTGATCGACGGACAGCGTGTGCGCGTGAGCTCGCGAGTAGGTGCCGTAGAGGTGGAAGTGGCGGCCAGTGAAGAAATGATGCCAGGTGTAGTTAGCCTGCCGCACGGTTGGGGCCATGGCCGGCCGGGGGTGCAGATGACGATCGCCAGTGCACAACCGGGGGCCAGTGCAAATGATTTGACTGACGATCGCCAACTCGATGCGCTGTCTGGCAACGCGGCCTTGAATGGTGTTCCAGTCGCGGTCGAAGCGGCATAATCTTGAACGATGGGAGGCTGAGCCAAGCGCTTGGCTTTCCGCTACAATGCCGCCACCGTGCCGACCCGTGAGTCGGAAAGTCCAGTGCAGAGGTACCCCATGGATATCATCGAAACGATCAAAGAGCAGATCGCTAACAACACCGTTCTGCTGTACATGAAAGGCTCGCCGAATGCCCCGCAGTGTGGCTTTTCGTCGAAAGCTGCGCAGGTCGTCATGGCCTGTGGCGAAAAATTCGCTTATGTCGACATCCTGCAAAACCCGGAAATCCGCGCCAACCTACCGAAGTACGCCAACTGGCCGACCTTCCCGCAGTTGTGGGTCGACGGTGAGTTGGTTGGTGGCAGCGACATCATGGCTGAACTGTTCGAAAAGGGTGAGTTGCAAGCCCTGATCAAAGCTGCGACGCACAAGACCGAAGCCTGATTTAAAACGTTACGTGGGTTAACTCGAGAGAGAAAACCCGCACATAAAAAAGCCCCGCCAGTGCGGGGCTTTTTTATGTTTGCGATTTATTCGTCCATCTGCGACTGCAGGTAGTTCGGCAGGCCGACCTTGTCGATCAGACCAAGCTGGGTTTCCAGCCAATCGATGTGGTCTTCCTCGGAGCAGAGAATCTCTTCCAACAGCTCGCGGCTGGCATAGTCGGCGATGCTTTCGCAGTAGGCGATGGCGTCCTTGAGGTCGATGTGTGCTTTATGCTCGATCTTCAGATCGCACTCGAGCATTTCCTTGGTGTTTTCGCCGATCAGGATTTTGCCGAGGTCTTGCAGGTTGGGCAGACCTTCGAGGAAGAGGATGCGCTTGATCAGCTTATCCGCATGCTTCATCTCGTCGATGGATTCGTGATACTCGTGCTCACCGAGCTTTTTCAGGCCCCAGTCTTCGTACATGCGGGCGTGCAAGAAATATTGGTTGATCGCGACCAACTCGTTCCCGAGGATCTTGTTTAGATGCTGGATGACTTTCTTGTCGCCTTTCATGTCGGATCCTGCCGTGCAAGGGAATAGGTAATTTTAAATTTTGGGCTCGCAGGTGGTGGCTGTCAAATCTAAGTCATTGAAATTTAAGTAAAAATTAATCTTAATACGAATGTTTTGGTTCTGCATTTTGCCGCTAAGCGCTTGAATTACAGGCATAAAAAACCGGACACGAAGTCCGGTTGTTTAGAACGTTCGATTTAGGCGGCGACAAAACTGGCGGGGTAAGCCAGAGCCGCCTGACTGCTTTGCACTTCGGTCAATGTCTCGCGGACGACTTGCTTGGCCAAGGTGGCGCATTTGCCGCATTGGCTGGCGACGTCCAGTGTTTTGCGAACATCGCGGTAGCTGCAGCAACCTTCAAAGATCGCCTCGCGAATTTGACCGTCGGTGACACCAAGGCAGAGACAGACGTACATGGGTGGCCCAAGACTCAGAGTGACATGATGCAAGGGATACTAATGTTAATGAGAATGCTTGTCAAAACGTATGTTTGAAGTCTTGTACTAGCGGTCGTGTTGTCGGATAAACGGTTATCCGGGGCATGCTCCCATCAAGCTGGAGGGGGGTTAAAAAGCGGTGGGCCTCGCTCAAAACCGAGGTGTATCATTGCCGATCGTTGGAGCGGGTCGTGTCATTGCGCTGTTGTTTATCGGCGCTAGGTTTAAAGCGGCTCGCACCTCACTCATCACTCAAGGAGATATCGAATGAGCGTACTCGTAGGCAAACAAGCCCCTGATTTCAGCGTAGCTGCGGTGCTGGGTAACGGCGAGATCGTCGACAGCTTCAGCTTGTCCTCGGCAATCAAAGGTAAATACGGTCTGGTTTTCTTCTACCCACTGGACTTCACCTTCGTATGCCCATCCGAACTGATCGCTCTGGATAACCGTATCCCTGAATTCAAAGCGCGTAACGTGGAAGTGATCGGTGTCTCCATCGATTCTCACTTCACCCACAACGCCTGGCGTAATACCCCGGTAGATAAGGGTGGCATCGGCCAGGTCCAGTACACCCTGGCTGCCGACGTTAAGCACGAAATTGCCAAGGCTTATGACGTTGAGTCCGCAGACGGCGTGGCGCTCCGCGGTGCCTTCCTGATCGACCTAAACGGCGTCGTGCGTTCGCAGATCGTCAACGACCTGCCGCTGGGCCGTAACATGGACGAGTTGCTGCGTCTGGTCGATGCTCTGCAGTTCACCGAAGAGCACGGCGAAGTCTGCCCGGCTAACTGGAAGAAAGGTGACAAAGGCATGACTGCCACACCGGATGGCGTGGCTACGTACCTGGCACAGAACGCTAGCAAGCTGTAAGGCTTTTGCACGCACAAAAAACCCGGCTCAGGCCGGGTTTTTTGTGCGTGTTATTCGTTGAAGTCTTCCCAGCCGCCCATTTCTTTCCAGCGGTTGACGATGCCGCAGAACAACTCTGCGGTTTTCTCGGTGTCGTAGCGCGCGGAGTGCGCTTCACGGCCATCGAAGTCGATGCCGGCGGCCTGGCAGGCCTTGGCCAGCACGGTCTGGCCGTAAGCGAGGCCGGCGAGGGTGGCCGTGTCGAAGCTGGAGAAAGGGTGGAAGGGGTTACGCTTCATATCGTTGCGGTTGACTGCCGCGTTGAGGAAGCCCAAGTCGAAGCTGCTGTTATGCCCAACCAGAATGGCGCGTTTACAACCGTTGGCTTTCAGAGCTTTGCGGATGCCACGGAAGATGTCGGTTAGGGCCGCCTCTTCACTCACGGCCATACGCAGTGGGTGGTCGAGTTTGATGCCAGTGAATTCCAGTGCGGCGGCTTCAATATTGGCGCCTTCAAACGGATCGACCCGGAAGAAATAGGTGTGCTCGGGGAAGAGAAAGCCTTTTTCGTCCATGCCGACGGTGACCGCGGCTATTTCCAGCAAGGCATCGGTGGCACAGTTGAAACCGCCGGTCTCGACGTCGACGACCACCGGCAAATAGCCGCGAAAGCGTTGGGCCATCGGGTGGCGTGAGTTGCCACCGCCGCCGCTGCCTTCCTGTTCGTCGTCGTAGTTATCGTCACTCACGGGTTTTGCTCCAGCAGACGCCAGCGCAGTTTTTCACCGGCGCGCAGCGGGATTACGCGTTGCCCGCCAAACGGCAAGCTAGTCGGGGCGGTCCATTCGTCACGAACCAGGGTGATGGTCTCGCTGTTGCGCGGCAGGCCATAGAAGTCCGGGCCGTATTGGCTGGCGAAGGCTTCCAGTTTGTCCAGTGCGTTGCGCTGCTCGAAAGCTTCGGCATACAGCTCAATGGCGGCATAGGCGGTGTAGCAGCCGGCACAGCCGCAGGCGGTTTCCTTGGCGTGCTGGGCGTGCGGTGCCGAGTCGGTGCCGAGGAAAAATTTGTTGCTGCCGCTGGTCGCCACATCCAGCAGGGCTTCCTGATGCACGTTGCGTTTCAGAATGGGCAGGCAATAGAAATGCGGGCGAATACCGCCAACCAGCATGTGATTGCGGTTGTACAGCAGGTGGTGGGCGGTGATGGTGGCGCCAACGTTCGCCGAGGCGGCGTTGACGAACTGCACGGCCTCGCGGGTGGTGATGTGTTCGAACACCACTTTCAGCGTCGGGAAGCGCTCGACCACACGGCTCAGGTGTTCATCGATGAATACTTTTTCGCGGTCGAATACGTCGATTTCGCCACGCGTGACTTCTCCGTGTACCAGCAGTGGCAGGCCGATCTCGGCCATGGCTTCCAGTACATGGAAAATCTTATCGATGTTGGTGACGCCTGAGTCCGAGTTGGTCGTGGCGCCAGCCGGATAGAGTTTGGCGGCGTGGACAAAGCCCGAGGCCTTGGCCGTTCGAACATCTTCGGCGCTGGTGAGGTCGGTGAGGTAAAGCACCATCAACGGCTCGAAACGGCTGCCGGCCGGGCGCGCGGCCAGAATGCGCTGGCGATAGGCGTCAGCCTCTTTGGCGTTGCGTACCGGCGGCACCAGGTTTGGCATGATGATGGCGCGGCCGAAGGTGCGCGCGACGTCGGCGACGGTGCGCGGCAGTACCGCGCCGTCACGTAGATGGATATGCCAGTCATCGGGGCGCAGCAGGGTTAGGCGGTCGGTCATTGCGGGAATTCCAGGCGGGCAAAACTGCTGCGAATGCTACCGGAAAAGCCGCTCTCAGGCACTCGCTATCAAGTTTTGCCTGACTCGACCGATACCACTGAGGAATGCCGTTATTCCTTGTGGAGCCCGCCGTGCGCCAGCGCTATCTCGCCTTGCTCAGTCTGTTCGCCAGCCTACCGGCCGTGGCCATTACCTTTCAGACGCGTCTGGAAAAGGTCGAATGGAAGGTCGAGGGCGATCAATTTGAGTGCCGTCTGTCGCAGAGCATCACCGATTTCGGGACCGGCGAATTTGTTCGGCGTGCCGGCGAGCAAGCCACATTCCGCCTACAGGCGCGGGAGCAATGGATGGGGGGCGGTTCCGCGACGCTCTTGGCCGCCGCAGCGCCTTGGCAGCCGGGGCGTGGCGATATCAACCTGGGCGTGGTCAGCGTGGCCGCGGGTGACGTGCCGTTCAACAGCTCGCAGCAGCAAGGCGCACGTTTGCTCAGTGGTTTGCTCGACGGGCGCAGTCCGTTGATTCGGCATCGCACGCTACAAGGCGGGGAGGGGCTGGAGGTACGACTGTTGCCGGTAAAGTTCAACAAGGCTTATAGCGATTACCTGACCTGCACCGCCAAGTTGCTGCCGGTTAACTTCGATCAGATCAAACAGGCGCAGGTCGGTTTTCCGGGTGGCGGTTCGGCACTTGATGAGGTCTCTCAGGCCAAGTTGGAGATCATCCTGCAATACCTCAAGGCCGACCCCAGTGTTAACCACATCGAGTTGGATGGCCATTCGGATAACGGTGGTAACCGCCTGACCAATCGCGACCTGTCGCGCCGTCGCGCTTTGGCAGTCCTGGATTATTTCAAAGCCAATGGCGTGCCGGAACAGCAGATCGTCATGCGCTTCCATGGCGAGCGTTACCCCGTAGCGCCGAACAACAGCGAGGCCAATCGCGCGCGTAATCGGCGGGTGACTGTGCATTTGTCGCGTGAGGCAACGCCGACCGAGGCGCCAACCCCGGCGGCCGTTACACCTGACCCTGCTGCCACCTCCTGAGTTCGCCGAAGCGGTCGCACGGACGAAAGATTTTGTCGCTTCGTCGTCACAAGCCGTCGCGCCTCTGTAAATAAGCCAGCGCGGGCAGTAGAATCGTGGGTTTTCCGTACAACCCCGTGGAGTGATGGCATGGCGGACGTAAAGAAGGTTGTCCTGGCGTATTCCGGTGGCCTCGACACTTCGGTAATTCTCAAGTGGCTGCAAGATACCTATCAATGTGAAGTGGTGACTTTCACCGCGGATCTTGGCCAGGGTGAAGAAGTAGAGCCGGCACGCGCCAAGGCCCAGGCCATGGGCGTGAAGGAAATTTACATCGACGACTTGCGCGAAGAGTTCGTGCGCGACTTCGTCTATCCGATG
Source organism: Pseudomonas sp. (assembly GCA_050739815.1). GTDB lineage: Bacteria > Pseudomonadota > Gammaproteobacteria > Pseudomonadales > Pseudomonadaceae > Aquipseudomonas. Next base: position 9,124 of record JBOICE010000515.1, read on the forward strand.
TTTCGCGCCAATACCGTTTACGAGGGCGAGTACCTGCTCGGTACCTCCATCGCCCGCCCGCTGATCGCCAAGCGTCTGATCGAAATCGCCAACGAAACCGGCGCCGACGCCATTTCCCACGGCGCGACTGGCAAGGGCAACGATCAGGTGCGTTTCGAGTTGGGCGCCTATGCGCTGAAGCCGGGCGTAAAAGTCATCGCCCCATGGCGTGAGTGGGATCTGCTCTCGCGCGAGAAGTTGATGGATTATGCCGAGAAGCACGCAATCCCAATCGAGCGTCACGGCAAGAAGAAATCGCCATACTCCATGGATGCCAACCTGCTGCACATCTCCTACGAAGGCGGTGTGCTGGAAGACACCTGGACCGAGCACGAAGAGGACATGTGGAAGTGGACCGTTTCGCCGGAAAATGCTCCGGACGTGCCGACCTACCTCGAGCTGACTTACCGCAACGGTGACATCGTTGCCCTCGACGGCGTCGAAATGAGCCCGGCTACCGTGCTGGCGACGCTGAACAAGATCGGCGGCGAGAACGGTATCGGCCGCCTCGACATCGTCGAGAACCGCTATGTCGGCATGAAGTCGCGCGGCTGCTACGAGACGCCCGGCGGCACTATCATGCTGCGCGCACACCGCGCCATCGAGTCGATCACCCTGGACCGCGAAGTCGCTCACCTGAAAGACGAGCTGATGCCCAAATACGCCAGCCTGATCTACACCGGCTACTGGTGGAGCCCGGAGCGCCTGATGCTGCAACAGATGATCGACGCCTCGCAGGCCCACGTTAATGGTGTGGTACGTCTGAAGCTCTACAAAGGCAACGTCATAGTCACCGGCCGCAAGTCCGATGAGTCGCTGTTCGACGCCAATATCGCCACCTTCGAGGACGATGCCGGCGCGTATAACCAGGCCGACGCGGCTGGCTTTATCAAGCTCAACGCGCTGCGCATGCGTATCGCTGCGGGCAAGGGTCGCAAGCTGTTCTGATTGAGCTGTAGCAAGCCTTGAGTCATGCAAACCCCGGCCACGCGCCGGGGCCTTGCATTTATGGGCTGCCGATTGTCGCCGGACTGGCTGGAGCCTCGCGGCGGGGCCACACTGATCGGCGGTATCGGTCCGTGTCAGAGGTCGTTGGTGCTATCGCGGTTATTGAAGGAGTTCTAATCATGCGCAACATGCTGCTGGGTATCGCTTTTGGTCTGTTCTGCCTGGATCTGCAGGCAGGTGTGCTCAATGCTGACTGCACGGCGGAGAAGGCCGCCAAGAGTGCGGCCATGAAGGCCACTGTTGGTGTGGGTGGGCGCTGCGATATGAAGGAGGCCGCGAGCGATACAGTCGGTCTCGATGACAAGAAAGATGCGGTGTCCGATAGCAAGGACAAGGTTGGCGATCTCAAGGACGACAACCTGGGACGTAAGGCCGCGAAGAAAGCCATCAATGACTGACGCGTCTCGCGCCAGGGCTGGCCAGTTGGCGGCAAGACACCGACAATAGCGCCAAGTGCGAAGAGGGCCTGTCTGGCTCCTTCGTGTTTCCTGCAATTGGTTCTGGAGGTATCTACCATGCGCTTATTGCATACCATGCTGCGCGTCGGCGATTTGGATAAATCCATTGCCTTCTACACCGAAGTTTTGGGCATGACCCTGCTGCGTCGCAAAGATTATCCGGAGGGTCAATTCACCCTGGCCTTCGTCGGCTACGGCGACGAGGCGCACAACAGCGTGATCGAGCTGACCTATAACTGGGGCGTCGATCAGTACGACCTGGGCAGCGGCTACGGCCATATCGCCCTGGAGGTGGAGGATGTCTATAAGGCCTGCGAAGACATTCGCTCGCGCGGGGGCAAAATCACCCGCGAGCCGGGGCCGATGAAGCACGGCAGCAGCATTTTGGCTTTTGTCGAAGATCCGGATGGTTACAAGATCGAGCTGTTGTCACCGCAGCGCGGTGACTGATCGTCAGGACCGCACGCTGGCGTGGTGAAGGCGGTTCCTGGCATGAATGAAAAAGCCCCGCGTTGCGGGGCTTTTTCTTGGCGGCGATTACAGATCGAAATCGTATTCGGCGAGTTGTTTGTGCAGGCGTCGCTCTTCCAAGAGGTTGTCGATGATGCGCCGTTTGGTCAGATTGGTTTTGGCGACTTCAACCGGGGTCTCTGCCGCGTCATCCGCCTCATCGGTGCCCACGTCTTCGTCGAGTTCCAGGTCTTCTTTGCTAGTGCTCATGACGTTCACTCCCGGCTACAAGGGCCATTTGCGCACCTTATAACGGCAAATCCGGAGCGGGTAAAAAAGATTTTTTCAATCGCCTTAATAGGTGAAGCAATAGCTGCTCAATCGTCAGAGGTCTTGTGCTTGTATTCGCAGAGATCTTCGATACGGCAGCTGCCGCAGCGTGGCTTGCGCGCCTGACACACATAGCGACCATGGAGTATCAGCCAATGGTGCGCGTCGAGCAGGAATTCTTTTGGAACAAATTTCACCAACTGTTTTTCCACCTCCTGCACATTCTTGCCGGGAGCGATGCCGGTTCGGTTGCTGACACGGAAAATATGCGTGTCCACGGCCATGGTCAGTTGGCGGAAGGCGGTATTGAGCACCACATTTGCAGTCTTGCGCCCGACACCGGGCAGGGCCTCCAGTTCTTCACGGGTTTGCGGCACCTGGCTGCCATGCCGTTCGATCAGCAGGCGGCAGGTTTCGATGACATTCTTCGCCTTGCTGTTGAACAGGCCGATGGTCTTGATGTACTCGCTCAAGCCTTCGACACCGAGGGCATAGATGGCTTCGGGGGTGTTGGCCACCGGATAGAGTTTGGCGGTGGCTTTGTTGACGCCGACGTCGGTCGCTTGGGCGGACAGAATCACCGCAATCAGCAGCTCGAACGGCGACGAGTAGGCCAGCTCGGTCTTGGGTTCTGGATTGTCTTCATGCAGGCGACGGAAGATTTCGTGGCGTTTGGCGGCGTTCATGAGTAGTCGGTTTTCACGGTGAAAAGGCGGCGCCCCCCAGCCAGCAGCAGGCCGAGCAGAATAAAGGCGCCGGGGGTGAGGGCGAATAGTTGGAGACCGCCGAGATAAGTCAGGTCGAGCTGCCACTGTGCGGCGCCTTGGCCGAACAGCCAGCCCATATGGGCGAACAGCGTGCCGCTGCCGAGCGCTTCGCGCAAGGCTCCCAGTAGCAGGCTGCTCAAGGCGAAAACCAGGCCCAGTACCAAGCCCGTGCTGGGGCGCTGCGGCTCTGTCTGGATAAGCTGAAGGCAAGGCAGGATCAGCAACGCTAGAAACGGCCCCAGCGCGCGATGCAGTTCGAAGGCGAAGGCCTGCAGCAGCAAGTCGGCGCAGCTGACCAACGTACAGGCGGCCAGTAGCGCGGCCAGCCAATACGCGGTGCCATTTATGCGCTTATGCACGAGCGCCAACAAGAGACCAACGCCGGCCAGGACCGGCAGGCCGGCGAGCGCGAGCCCCAGTGCCTTGACCAGCAGATCGCTGGCACCTAGCAGCGGGGCGAGGCCGAGCAGGCTAAGCGGGGTGTTCAGCAGACGTTTCATGGCGCTTGCTCCGCAGGGGCTTGCAGCAATTGCTGCCGATGCGCGTCGAAGAAGCTCAAGGCCTGCTGCACGGCCTTGACCACGCCACGCGAGGTGACAGTGGCGCCGGCGACCTGATCGAACTGGCCACCGTCGGCACGCACCCGCCAGTCCGGTTCGGGCGAGGTGCGCAGCGACTTGCCGACGAAGCCGCGCAGCCAGGGGCGCTTGTCGGCCTCGGTCAGATCGCCGAGGCCGGGCGTCTCGTGCTGTTCGAGCACCTTCACGCCAAGCAGTCGGGCATCCGGACCGATGGCCAGCAGCAGGTGAATCGGTCCTTCATAGCCATTCGCCGTGGCCGGTAGCAATACCGCGCTGGGTGCACCTTGTCGGGTAGCGAGATAGGCGAACTCGGGCACGGGCTTGCCCAGCAGGTCGCTGGCGGGCAGAGGGATGCGTTGGGCCAGTGGATGGTTGTCGTAGCTGCCGGCCGGCAAGAGGTCGAGTAGCGCGCGCTCGGCGGCGGCTTGGCGTTCGCTCTCGATACGCTCGCTGAGCAGGCGCTGGACACCGACCACCAGACCCAGGCCAAGGAGCGCTAGCAAGGCCAGCGCCGCGATGCGTCGGCTATTCATGGCGTGGCTCTCGCGTTACGCGCGGCCAGCCGATCCAGCGCCGGCACCGCCAGGTTCATCAGCAGCACGGCGAAGGCCAGGCCGTCCGGGTAACCGCCCCACGTACGGATGACATAGACCAGCAG
>JBOICE010000516.1:0-5352 GCA_050739815.1 Pseudomonas sp.
CCGCATTGTCGACCTCCTGCAGGTCGGCGCCGGTGGAAACGTCGAACGAGTTCTGTTGTGCCATGTCCCTTGCCTGCGGCCCCGGGTTGCGAAGATTAGTGCGGCATCAAGATGGCGAAATTGACTCGCCCATGCGAATTGCCCAATGAGGATCTACATGGTTTTTGTGAATGTGCTGTTCGCGATGTCGTTGCTGTTCAACTCCCCCTACCCCTACGCCTTCCCCTCTCCCTCGGCGTTTAACGACAAGGGAGAGGGAGAGGGAGAGGGAGAGGGAGAGGGGAAGGGGAAGTTTGTCCTGGCCGATACCATCCGTATCCGCATCGTCACGGAGCTGGGCGACGTCACGGCCGAGTTGTACACGAAGGCTGCGCCGGTCAGCACGGGTAATTTCCTGCGCTACGTCGATGCCGGCCTGTACGACGGCGCTCAGTTCCATCGCGCGGTGCGCGCGGACAATCAGGCAGACAGTCCCGTCAAGATCACGGTCGTACAGGCAGCGGCCGACCGGGCCCGCGCACGGGGCGCATTTCCGGCCATTCCACTGGAACGCACCAGTGCCACCGGACTGCGCCATCTGGACGGCACGTTGTCCATGGCGCGGGCCGGCGTGGACAGCGGCACGCACGAGTTCTTCATTTGCATCGGCGATCAGCCGGAGCTGGACTTTGGCGGCAAGCGCAACGCGGATGGGCAGGGCTTTGCTGCCTTCGGCCGGGTGGTTGAAGGCATGGACGTGGTGCGCCGCATGAATGCCGCGCCGGCTCAGGCCCAGCGGCTGACACCACCCATTCGTATTCTTCGTATCGAACGAGTGAGGGTTCCCTGAAACGAATGATTGACTGATGACGGGTGCAGACGAGCTGGTCGCAGAACTTCTGGTGGCCGTGGCGCAGCTGGCACTCGGTGTGGCCGGCTTCAGCGGCATTGCCATGTATTTCAAACGCAAGCCCGGTCGGCTCACCGAACTCGAGGTGTATCGCATCGCCATCCTGTTTCTCAACAGCTTTGCCGCGATGTTCATTTCGCTGGTCCCGTTTCCGCTCCAGGCCTTTGGTTTCTCCAACGCCGTGGTCTGGCGCACCTGCAGCGCTTTGCTGGCCGTCTTCGAGCTGGCCTTCCTGGCCTACTACATTCCGCGCAGCCAGCGCTACTGGCGGAAGGTCCCCGAGCTGTTCAGTCGTCGCAGCATGGTGCTGACGTACACAGGAACCTTCGTCAATCTGGCGGCGCAGGCCGCCAACGCACTGGGCCTGGCCGGCGGGCGGCATGCGGCAATCTTCATGGTCGGCACGGTCTGGCTGCTGTTTCACGCGACCTTCCAGTTCGGCCGGATCCTGTTCGTGCAGCCCGGCGAATCCGGGGATCACCCGGGTGATCGCCCCGCGGCCCTGGTCCACAGCGGTGAGGCGCTCCCTTGACGCCGCGGGCTGTGCCTGTACTCTGCACTTCGTGGCGCCCCGTGCGCCGTTCCCGATTTCCTGTCTCGAGGCTGAAGGCCCATGTCCAACGATCGCGATTTGCCGGTTGACGACCAGCGGCTCTCCGACGCCAGCGCGCGCCGCCTGCTCGAGCGTGCCATTGCCCTCGATGCCGCGCGTGTGGGCGAAACGACGGTGGCCGAACTGCGCCGCGTGGCGCTGGAGTTGAACATCTCGCCCACGGCTTTTGGCGAAGCGCTGCGTGAACTGCAGACGGTGACGCCTGCTCAACCCAAAGTGGAACCGTTGCAACCGGCGCAGGCGACCGAGCCCGCACCGCGCAAGCGCAACTGGTGGCGCACGCTTGGCATCGGTCTGGGCAGCTTCGCCCTGGCGGCGCTCAATGCCGCCGAGACCAGCCAGCCGGAGTTCACAATCGCCCTGCTCTTCTTCGGCAGCCTCGCCCTCATTGTGAAGCACCATCGCGAAACTGCGCCCGGTGAGTTCGAGCTGGACATCGTCGCCCTCTCGCTGGGTGTCACCTTGCCCTGGGTGATGAGCGGTGATGCCGAGATGGCCTACGTGGCCGCCATGGGCTTTCTCGCGAGCACCACGCTCGGGGGCTTGCTCGTGCGTTTCCGCTGGCCCTGGAAACGGGTCAGTGCACCCGACACGCGTGCCACCGGCGTTGCGCTGGTCCTGGTCATCAGCGCGGCGTCGGCGCTGAGCGCGCAGCGCATCACCTCGCCCAAAGAACAATTCGGCCACAACTTCGGCGACGACTACTTCCTGGCCAACTACCAGCAGATCTCCGCTTACTGGCACAAGCTGGATGCCGAGTCCGAGCGCATGATCGTGCGCGAGATCGGCAAGACGGCAGAAGGCCGGCCGCACCTGATGGCCATCGTCACGTCTCCGGAAAACCAGCGCAACCTGGCGCGTTACCAGGACATCTCGCGCCGGCTCGCACTGGCCGAAGGTGTGACCGAGCAGCAGGCGCGCGCGCTGGCCCGGGAAGGGAAGGCCGTGGTCTGGATCGATGGCGGCCTGCACGCGTCGGAAACGCTGGGCGCGCAGCAGCTGGGCGAGATGGTCTACCAGATGGTCAGCGGCAATGATGAGGAGACACTGCGCCTGCTGAACGACGTGGTCATCCTGTTCGTGCACGCGAATCCGGACGGCAACGATCTGGTGGCCGACTGGTACATGCGCAGGAGTGCGCCCGAGCAGCGCAGCACCGGCAGCCTGCCGCGGCTCTACCAGAAATACATCGGTCACGACAACAACCGCGACTTCTTCGGCTCGACACAGGCCGAAACGGAGAACATGAATCGCGTGTTGTACCATGACTGGCTGCCGCAGCTGCTGTACAACCATCACCAGAGCGGGCCCGCCGGCACGGTCGTGTGGTCGCCACCGCTGCGCGATCCCTACAACTACAACCTGCACCCCATGCTGGTGCTCGGTTTCCAGTCGCTGGGCGCCGCGATGCACACGCGCCTGGCCGCGGAGAACAAGCCGGGCGCAACCATGCGTTCCGGTGGTCCGTACGACGGCTGGTGGAACGGCGGCATTCGCAACACGGCTGCGTTCCACAACGTGATTGCGCTGCTCACCGAGATGATCGGCAGTCCCACACCGATGCGCATCCCGTTCGTGGCGCAGCGACAGGTGCCCTCGGCCGATCTGGCCTTTCCCATCGCGCCGCAGGAGTGGCACTTCCGCCAGTCAGTCGATTACTCGGTCACGCTCAACCGCGCCGTGCTGGACTACGCATCGCGCATGCGCGAGAACCTGCTCTACAACATCTACGTGATGGGCAAGAGCTCGATCGATCGTGGCAGCGGCGACTACTGGACCGCGAATCCGCGCCGCATCGCCGATGTCGCGGCCAAAGCCAGTGGCAATGAAGGCGGCGGGCGCGGCGGCCGCGGCGCTGGCGGCGGCCAGCTCGACGCATCGCTCTGGACGGAACTGCGCACGCCCGCGCTGCGCGATGCGCGCGCGTACGTTATTCCGGCGAATCAGCCGGACTTCCCGACCGCGGTCAAGTTCATCAATGCGCTGCGCGAAACCAACGTTGCCGTGCAGCGCGCCACAGCGCCCTTCGAAGTGCAGGGCAAACGTTATCCCGCGGGTTCGTTCGTCGTGTTTACGGCGCAGGCCTTCCGGCCGCACGTCATGGACATGTTCGAGCCACAGGCGCACCCCGATGTCTTCCCCTATCCCGGTGCACCACCCACGCCGCCCTACGACAACGCGGGCTGGACGCTGGCACTGCAAATGGGTGTGCAGTTCGATCGCATCCTCGAGGGATTCCAGGGCCCGTTCACGCCAGTCACGGACTGGAATCTGCCCATGCCGCCGGGAACGGTCAGCGCCACTGGCCGCGTGGCCGGCTACGTGAGCAGCCGCGAGGTCAACAACGCACACATCGCTGTGAACAGGCTGCAGGCGGCAGGCGAAGAGGTATGGGCGTTGTCTCAGCCACTGAGTGCCAACAGTGTCACCTTTGCACCTGGTACGTTCTTCGTGCGCGCCAGGGGCTCGACGCGCGGCAATCTCGATCGTATTGCGCGCGAGCTGGGTGTGTCTTTCACCGGCGTGGCCGCGCCTGCCGCGCCAGCGCCGTTGCGCAAGCCACGTATCGGACTGTGGGACCAGTAAGGCGGCTCTATTGATGCCGGCTGGGCCCGCTTGATTCTCGAGCAATACGAGTTTCCCTTCACGCGCGTGTTTGCGCAGGAACTCGATGCCGGTAACCTGAACCAGAAGTACGATGCACTGGTCTTTGTAGGCGGTGGCATTCCCGCGGCCAGCACGAGCGGCCGAGGCGGTGGAGCTGGACAACAGCAGCAGCCTGCCGACATCCCGGCCGAGTATCAGAGCCACCTGGGCCGCGTGACCGCAGGAACGACGCTGCCCAGACTCGAGCAGTTCGTGCGCGCCGGCGGCACGGTCATCGCCATCGGCGAATCGGCCACCAATCTGGCGGCGTTCCTGAAACTGCCTCTCGAAGACCATCTCGTGGAGAACGGCTCGCCGCTGCCGCGCACGCGCTTCTACACACCCGGCTCGCTCCTCGCCGCGCGAGTCAACACCACGCACCCGGTGGCGCTGGGCATGAGTGAAATCACCAACGTGTTCTTTGATGACAGCCCGGTGTTCAAGCTGGGCGCCAACGCCGCCGCAGCCGGTGTGACTCCCATCGCGTGGTTCGACGGCAAGGCACCGCTGCGCAGTGGCTGGTCCTGGGGCCAGCAGTATCTCGATCAGGGTGTCGTCGCCGCGGAGGCGAAGGTCGGCCGGGGCCGTGTGCTGCTGTTCGGTCCCGAAATTCTCAAGCGCGCGCAACCGCATGGGACGTTCAAGTTCCTCTTCAATGCACTGCGTTGAGCTCGGTTCGCTGGTGGTTCGCGATATTGAACGCTGTGGCTACGTATCGCGAACCAGGGCGCTAATGAACCGTTGGCCGCCATTTGACCCCGTACGGATTCCACGGCAGATTAGCAAAATGACGATTGACCAGAACAGAATCGCTGACCTTTGCAGAACGCACGACATAGTGCTACTGCGCGTTTTTGGCTCCGTTGCCCGCGGTGAGGATCGCGAAGGTAGCGATGTGGACCTCCTGGTTCGTTTCGGGAAGCGTAAGAGCCTGATCGATCTGATCGGGATCGAGGAAGAATTTGAACAAGCCCTGGGTCGGAGAGTCGACCTGGTCACGGAAGCGGCTCTGAGCCCTTTTATGCGTGACCGCGTTTTGCAGGAAGCCCGCGTGATCTATGAGCGCGCCGCTTGACGCGCTTTATCTCGGCCACATCCTCGAAGCCATCCGCCGGATCGAGGCCTACCTTCTGGGTGTCGACGAGGCGGCATTTCGAAGCTCAACCTTGATCCAGGATGGCGTGATTCGTCAACTTGAGATCAT
>JBOICE010000517.1:0-6820 GCA_050739815.1 Pseudomonas sp.
TCCCCTCGATTGTCAGCGCGGGACACAATTCGTAAATCCGCTCTGAAGCACGGCGACCGAGATGCGTCTGCACTGCACTGGAGATGGCGTCACGTTCGGCAACCGAATGAAGATGAAGCAGGTCCCATTCATGGCGCCGCCTGGCCAACTCGCGCACTACGCTATCCCAGGCGGCGGCAGGGTCCCGGGTTGTGATCAAACCTGTATAATCGGAATCTCCCGAGCCCAACAGCCGCAATACCCGGATGTTCATGATACGCAAACGTCCAAACGGTGCGATCGTCGCTCCACCATCAACCACCAGGAAGAAAGGCTGCAACGCTGCGCCGCGATGTTGCAGCCAATGGTGTAGCCACGCGCGCGATTGAAAAGGAGTGCGTACAGCCCCGGCGCCCCACTCCGCAGGCCACGCTTCCTGGGAATCCAGTGAACTCTCTCCGTTCAAGATTGATTTCATGACTGATTTGATAGAACTGGCCGCGAATACCTGGTTAGAAGATACGAAGCAAGTCCTGGCCAGAGCGCACGTTCTGCTCTAAACACGTTGCGGCCCGCGCAACGTGCAATGCGCATACCATGTAAGGCTGGCTGCGCTCGACCCTCCTGGCATCATCACCTTCTTGACCGACGGCGAGCGGGCCAGGCGGGTGACTCGATCGTGCATCGGGAGCATGTCCTGACGCCTTTCACCGGACTGCTGTAGCACGCCAACCACAGCTGTGGACGTTAAAGGCAGCCATTCAGTCAGTCGGAACAGCCGAGGGGAAGTTCCGGGCCGCGCCTGGTCCGCGTAGGGCATAGTTCGTAACCAGTTGGCAGATAAATACTTAAGGCCGTCCGGCCAGCTGGCCGAGGAGCCTCGAGGATGAAGCCTGTTGGCGACATGCTGCCACTCGTGTCGCACTTGCTTGCGGGATTTTGCAGCCAGCGATCAGTGCACAGAGCCAAACAAACCATCCGGCGACTTGCATCGCCCGTGCGGCCAACTCAAGGTTGCACGCCGTTGTGCAACAACGAGAGCAGCAATGGAGCGAACCGTTTCAATCATGTGTGATCTGCTCGAGACGAGGATTTCTGTCCGCATCGTTCTGACCGCGTGCGCCCTGGCGGCCGTGCGCCAGCCATGGTGATGCTCCGCAGGCAGCCACCGGTCCACTCGCCGACAGGACTGCGCGCCTTGGTTGCCGGAGCTGCCGGAGCCGCTGGGCTCGCTGCGCATCAGACCCTGACGCGCAGAATCAGCGAGCATTGGAATGCGCGGAATGTATTGCTGACAAGCAGCGGCACCGTGGCGCTATCACTTGCTATGCGTGCCTGGTCACGCGCTGGCCACAAGTTAATCGCATTGCCGGCATACGGCTGTTTCGATCTTGCAACCGCGGCGGACGGCGCGGACGTGCGCATTGTTCTCTACGATGTTGATCCCACGTCGCTCGCGCCGGATGTGGACTCACTGCGGCGTGCACTGGAGCGGGAACCGGCTGCGCTGGTTCTCGCTCACTTGTACGGCATTCCACTCAATGTGCCCGAGCTCGCGAGACAGGCTGCTGATCGGGGTGTCGCCGTCATCGAGGATGCTGCACAGGCGATCGGCGCTGAAACAGGCGGACGCGCCGCCGGATCGTTCGGCTCGGTGTCTCTGTTGAGTTTCGGACGCGGCAAGGGTCTGACGGGTGGTTCGGGCGGCGCCCTGCTGAGCCACGACGACGCAGGCGACAGGGCCCTTGCCGGCGCGCGCTCCTTGGTGGAGAAGTCATCCGCCGGCTGGTCTGATGTTGCGCGGGCAGGCATCCAGTGGATCTTCGGCCGGCCTGCGCTTTATGCCCTTCCTTCCGCGCTGCCGTTTCTTCGTCTCGGTGAAACGGTCTACCGTGCTCCGGAACCCGTGCACGGACTCTCGCGGGCCGCAGGACGCATGGTGCTCGAGAACTGGGCTGCCGCTTTGAGCGCGGTGTCACACCGGCGACGCGTCGCCGCGCGTTTGCAGGCCGCAGCTCGGCAATGGGATACCTGGCGGACGTTTGTATTGCCTGCGGGCCGGACGGGCGGGTACCTGCGCTTCCCGCTTTTGGCAGAGGTTGACGTACGGTCCGTGCTCAACGATGGAGAGGCCCGACGGCTGGGCATTGCGAGCAGTTATCCGGCACCGCTGAACAGGCTGCCCGGGTTTGCGAGCCGTTGCATCAACGCAAACGAGCAGTTCCCTGGTGCCGAGCACCTCGCCGCGCGGCTGTTTACGTTGCCGGCGCACGAGCTGCTCACCCAGCATGATCTCAGCGCACTCGAGCGCTGGCTCGCCCAAACGGCGGCGAGCCTGCGCGGAAAATCTGTCTAGGGTACGATTACAAGGTCGGCCGTGGTCCGAGGCCGGATCACCCAGCGTCCAGGCGCGACGGGCACCAGCAGCCCGGTCACGTTGACTCGACTGCCGACCGCCGGCAGGGGGAACTGCCCGGCAGGCGGCGTCATCTCGACGAATCCCGACCCATCATTCAGTCGCCGCACGCTCGAGCCCGCCACACTGTCCACCGTGGCAGTAGTCACCCGCACGAGCGCTGCATCCCGCTGGCCGTTGTCGGCCGTGGCTGCGCGCAGGGTAGTGAAGGCGCTGGGTGGTGGCACGATGCGCGTCGCGAGTACGGCCAGATTTATCGGGCGCAGCACTGGCAAGTTGGTTGTGCTTGAGTTCATGTCGATCTGACCGAAAACGCTGATGCTGTCGCCAGCCACGAAGAAGAAATTCTGGCCCGGCGCGAGAAGCACCCGGATGGCCGCGCTCGCATCGGACACGTGCACGCTTCGATCGCCAAGGTTCAAAACCTCGTTCAGCGCGATGCCATGCACCATGACGTACTGGCCAGGCTGCTGGGCGCGCGCGCTGGCAATCGAGATGCGCTGATAACGGACGACGACATCGCCGGTGAAGCGCGGCTTGAGCCGCCAGCGGCCGCTGCCATCATTGATGGGAACCAGCAACCCCGTGACATCGAGTTCGGCGCCGAGGCTGATGGGCAACGCAGTAGTGACGGCGGCACTTGCGTCGACCACCACCTGGAGCTGACCGCTCCCATCATCCACTACAAACAAGACATCACCACCCGGGAGCGAGCTGGCCTCGACCACGCGGGCGCGCAGAACGCGCACCTGTGCGGCACTGAGCCGGCCACCGGCGCGAGCCGCGGCAAAGGTCGTTGCAGCGATCGGCGCCGGCAGGTCGCCGGACGCACGCCTGATGATCGTAACACTGGTAATGGCCACAGCACCCAGGTGCCGGGTCACGGTGCCCGTGGCCCGCACGGTGTCGCCCGGCGTGATGGTCACGGCCGGCAGGAACACGGCGCGCACGGCGCCTGTGGAGTCGGCAAAATGGATGGTGGAATCGCCGAACGTTGGCCAGGAGTTGAGCGCCGTGGCCAGGAGTCCAACGCGCGCGCCGTTGCCCAGGGCAGCAATTTCGGCCATGGTCGGTGTGCGATAGCCAATCGTCACGAGCGAGCTCGTTGTGTCGTTGGCCGCGACGGTAACGACGGCGCTGTCGATTCTTTCCACGCGTACGGTGTCACCTACGGTCGCCGGGTCGGGGCGCAGACGGTAGGAACCTACGGCCAGGTTGCGCACGCGGAACTGCCCCAGCGTGTCAGTCGTCACCGTGGCCACAGATGCTCCGCCAGCGACCGGCACGACGTCGACGCGCAGCCGCGGAAAAGGCGTATCGATCAGGGGTGTACGCTGACCATTGCCATCGCGATCGAGGTACGCCTCGCCGCGCAGATCGCCGGTGGCGTCGATGCCCAGAACTTCATCACCCGATTCGCGGCAGCCCACCAGTGCAACGTTGAGAGCCAGCAGACCAATTAGCGCAACACGCATATCAGTACGTCACTCGAAAGCCGACACGCAGCGTGCGCGGAGTCGTGGTCCGAAGCAGCGGAGCGCCGAAGTTGGGGTTGATCACGTAGGGCACGTTGACGCGGCTGTTCGCGCCGTCAACCGTCAAGTTGCCCTGCGGATTGATCCGGAATAAGGCCGCATCAATTTCATCGCCACCCGAGGCGATCAGGTTGAGTCCGTCAACGAAGAGCTCGGCACTGCGGCCGTTGCCACGCAGGAAGTCGAAGCTGATGCGTGCGTCCAGGGAACTGACCGAGGGCGCACGGCAGGAATTGCGCAGCGCGATTTGACCCTGCTGATCGCCGAGGCAGGACCAGGCCGAAGCCAGCTGGGAAAAACCCGCTGCGGCCGCATCGATGAAGGCCGGGTCGTTGCGCAGCGAGCCATCACCATTGGCGTCGACACCGGAAGGCAGGCCCGGAGTGAACGGGTAGCCGGAGCGGTAACGATAGAGCGCGGCCAGGTGCAGGCCGGGCAGCTGCGCCGGTGACAGCTGCGCACTCAAGGTCGCGCGGTGCGGGACATCAAAATCGGAGCGGCCTTCGGTCCAGTCGGCCGAGCCTGTGCTGGTGCGGAACGGCAGGGGCTCATTGAGGCCACCAGCGGCGCGCGCCATGAACCAGTTGTCTTCTGTTTGCGAGTAGGTATAGCGGGCACGCAGTTGCAGCGCGTCCGACAGTCGCGCCCGCAGCGAGGCATCCCAGCCCCGGTATTCCGACCAGCCATCCACGCCGATTGCAGAAACCTGGTCAAAGGCGGCGAACCGTCGATTGGAACCGGTTACGGCAGCCACAATACCGCCGCGTTTTTCGAGTGTGCCAAAAACTTCCCGGCCGTGCTGATCGCGCAGTGCTGCGCCGTTTGCCAGGTTCAGGTCAGTGCGTCGCGGCAGGAATTCCGTGCGCCGGTAGGAGGCGCCCAGCGTCAATTCCAGATTTGAGCCCAGCGCGCGGCTCAACTGTACATTGCCTCGTGTGCTGCGCGGACCCTGAAAGCCTTCGGACAAAAGCGTCAATGTCGGGCGGGCCACTGCGGGCGTCGCGGCCGGCCAATCCCGGAAGGCGCCGAATCCGCGGCGCACCAGTACCGTGCTATCGTTGGCCAGGGCCTCACCAAACAGCAGCGGATCAACGGACGCGTCCCAGATACCACCGCTTGCCTTTACGGCAAAGCCGGATGCGGGCTGCCATTCGAGTTCGAATCTGGGACTGATCCTGCCATGCCGCTTTTGCGACGTATCGGATTGCATGCCGGTCAGGCGGATCCATTCGTCTGTCCCGGCCGGACGGTCAGGCAGAACTTCGAGATCCCAACGAGCACCGAACAACACGCGCAGACGCGGGCCCACCGACCACTCGTCCTGAAAAAACGCTCCGAAGCGAGAGGCCTTGAAATCCGCGCTGGCCTGGCCGGACGTGGCTACGACGTAGCCATTGCTGTTGGCGAAATCGTTGAGATTGTAAAACCAGAAATTGCCGGCCTGATTGCCGTGGTACGTGAAGTCGTGCGTTGCCACGTCACCGCTCAAACCGAATTTCACGTGGTGTGCAACGCCGCGCACGTGCAGGGTCTCGCGCAGGCGGAAGGTCGACGTGGCAAAGCTGCCAACCTGAGCTGGATCGCGTCCAATGCCGACGTCAGTCTCGACGAATGATGTTGTGTTCTCTCCCGGAGACTGGCCGCTGAACTCGCGCGACGTGCGGTCCCAGCCAATACGAAACTCCTGACCCAGCGTTTCGCCGAAGCTCGAAGTCAGTGTCGTGGCGACATAACCATCCAGGCCGCCCATTTCGGACTGCGTGCCCACGCGGTCAAGCGTGCGTGGCACCGTCCGGGTGTTGGGCAGCGTCGTAAACGCGCCACTCGTGCGCAGCACGTGGTCTTCGCCAAAGCGCCACTCGAGCCGGCCAAAGGCGGACGCAGCATTCAACTCGGCCACACGATCGGCAAACGACTCGTCGGCCGGCGCGCCGTAGACATCGCGCGCAATGGTCTGGGCGCCGGCCCGTACCGAGTCTCGCACCGAACTGAAGGCCAGCGGAGTTTTGACGCGCCAGACTTCGAGACCGATCACGTATTCAGCAGTGTCACGCAGGAACGGTCCCGAGAGCAGGGCGCCGGCCTGCAGGCCGTTGACCTGCGGTCCAGCCAGTACGGTCGTGCGCGCGGGTCCGTTCTGCCAGGAACCAAAGCTGCGCAATTCCGTGCGCGAGCCGCCGGCCACCGATTGCAGCGAAAGCGCCGGCGCCGCGCCGTCGCCCCACTCGACGTCTGCGTTTGTAGTGAGCACCTCGGCGTGGCCAAACGCGCTCAACGGCAGCAGCGGCAGTGATCCGCTCTTGCGCACTGGAACGCTCACCGCCTGGCCGTCGATACGCACGCCGCTCAGCCAGCCCGGCAGTCCCTCGGCTTCCAGCTTTTCATTGGTTGCTGTGGTCAGGCGCGCCAGCGATCCTGCGTCACGACCAGCCAGCGGCAGTCGATTCAGCTCGAACGATTCGATCTGCTGCGCGTTGTTCCCTGCTCCGCCGGAAAAGCGCCGCACCTCGATCGGTGTTTCGGGATTTTCCGAGCGCGTCAGCTCGACGCTGACAAAGGTGTTCGCGCCGGCGCGCACGGGAATCCCCTCGATCCGCTGCGGGCGCAATCCGAACGATTCCGCGGTAAGATCAAATTCGCCCGGCCGGAGGTTGAGAACCCGAAACTCCCCGTTGCTGTTCACCGAGATGGAGCGCAGAGCGCCCGTAACCCGGTCACGCAGCGTCACCACCACGTTGCCCGGCGGTCGGGCTTGCGCCACGCGCACATTGCCCTGGAGAGAACCTTCAGTCAGTGTCTGCGCTGCGCTCCGGCCGTTCAGGCCAAGGGCGATCAGAAGAGCGGCTGCGCCGAGACCCCTGTGAATACTGCGAATCAATTCGTTCCAAAT
>JBOICE010000518.1:0-3480 GCA_050739815.1 Pseudomonas sp.
GGATGTACGCCGCGCCGGTACCGCCGGGGATAACCCGGCGCCGGATGTTTACGATGATCTGTTGACCGACACCGCGGCCAACCGCCAGCGCGGCATGTGCGAGCTGAGCAAGGGCGGCAATCAGGAGGTCGTCAGCATCGCCATCCCGCTGTTCCAGCAGGGTGATGCCGGCAAGCCAGGGTTGGTCGAGCCAGCGATGCTCTGCGAGGTGCGCGAAGTGGCTGAGACCTGGCGCGGCTTGTGTCTGTCGACCGAAATCAGCGCCGAAGGCATCGGTGCTGCCCGCGTCCAGAAGACCTTGAGCCTTGAACGTCACACCGGAGGAGGCTACTGATGGCAACGGTCAACCCGTGGAAGCGCTTCATTGGTCTGCTGCCTGGCGGCAGTCGGGCGGTGGGCGAGGTGATCAGCATCAGCACCGCCAGCGCCACCAGCATCCTGGAGCTGCGCAACAGTGTGCAGATCCAAGCCAGCGGCGTCAGCGTGCCGGTGGGCCAGCAAGCCTTCATCCTCGACGGCGCCATCACCGGCCCAGCGCCAAGCCTGCCGCAGTATGACGTGGAGGTTTAGAGCGCTTCCAGCCGCATTGCCTCGGCCAGTAGCTGGTTGGCCAATCGCTCTAACTCCTGAAATGCAGCGGTTCTGTCGGCAGCGCTGAATAGCTCAGCGTCAGTCATGTCTCTTTCAGTCGGGATTGCATCGCGTATCGCCTCGGCTGCCCAGCCGGCTGCAAACGCCAGAGCCTTCACATTAACCATTCTTTAGCCCTCAGCCCGCCTAGTGCGGGCGCTTTTGTTTCTGGAGAAAAGTATGCAATTCACCGAGGCGCAGCTGCTGCGCATCCTTCCCGACGCCCGCGCCAATGCGGGCGTTTTTTTTCCTGCGCTGGCCGCAGCCATGGCGCGCCGGCAGATCAACAACCCCAAGCGCGCCGCCGCGTTCTTGGCGCAGATCGGCCACGAGTCTGGCTCGCTGCTGTACGTGCGTGAGCTGTGGGGGCCGACGTGTGCGCAGGCTAAGTACGACACCCGCACCGATCTCGGCAACACCCCCGAGCTGGACGGCGACGGCAAACTGTACCGCGGGCGCGGGCTGATCCAGATCACCGGCCGCAAAAACTACCAGCTGTGCAGCCTGGTGCTGTTCGGTGATGAGCGCCTGTTGCAGACGCCCCAGTTGCTGGAGCAACCCGAGTGGGCGGCAGAGTCGGCGGCGTGGTTCTGGATGAGCCAAGGCCTCAACGAGCTGGCCGACCGTGGCGAGTTCAAGCAGATCACCCGCCGCATCAACGGCGGGCTCAACGGCTATGCCGAGCGCCGCAAAATATGGGCGCGGGCGCGGGAGGTGTTGGCATGAGCGCCTTTACTCGGCTGTCCCCGATTCTTGAGCAAGCTGACGGCATGCTGTTCTTCGAGTGCCCTGGCTGCAACATGCTGCATGGCGTGAACATCGAGACCGATGTAAGGCCGCGCTGGGGGTGGAATGGCAGCATCGACAAGCCAACCTTCACCCCTTCGGTGTTGGTACGGTATGACTGGGGGCCTGAGCGTAAGCCGATGGTCTGCCACTCGTTTGTGACCGATGGGCGTATTCAGTTTCTGGCCGACTGCACCCATGCGCTGGCCGGGCAGACGGTTGACCTGCCTAAGTTGGATGTCGAATGAGTAGCTTCACGGCATTCACCGCGCCCCTCGATGTGCGCTATGACGCCGAGGCCAGCAGGGCGCTGGGCGCCGATCATTGGCGGGTTACGCAGCCCTTCCGCTTTTACGTTGGCAGCGAGGACAGTGGCGAGTGGGTCAATGTGCCGGCCGGCTACCTCACAGACGGGGCCTCTGTGCCGCAGGTGCTGTGGTCGCTGATTCCACCCTGGGGTGCATACGGTCAGGCGGCAGTGGTGCATGACCTGGTGTGCGAATACCTGTCGATCACCGTCGACGGCCAGCCGCACGCCGTCACCCGCGCCGAGTGCGATGCGATCTTGCTGGAGGCCATGGCCGTGCTGGGCGTGCCCGTGCTTAAGCGCCAGGCGATCTATCAGGCGGTGTCGCTGTATCGCGTCGCGTCGGGCGTAAGCAAGCCGACGAGCCCCGCCCGCAAGCGCGCACTGGAAGCGAAGTGGGCCGGGTGATTACCCGGGCCTGGAGAGAAAAAGGAGCGGCCGCCCAGGTGTGACAGCACCTGACCAGCCGCCAGACTGCAGAACGTACCTGCAAGCCCAGCCAAGGCTCCCGCCCCGTGCACGAAGCGGGGCGAGCCTAACACCTGTTTATTCATACAGTAAAGGCTTGCAACTATGACCAATCCGATTATCCCGTGGATGGGCGGCAAACGCCGCCTGGCCGATCGTCTTATCCCGCTGTTCCCGCCGCACGAGTGCTATGTCGAGGTGTTCGCTGGCGGGGCTGCGCTGTTCTTCCTGCGTCCGCAACCGGCACCCGTTGAGGTGCTCAACGATATCAATGGCGACCTGGTGTGCCTCTACCGTGTGGTGCAAAACCACCTCGAAGAGTTCGTACGCCAGTTCAAATGGGCGCTCAGCTCGCGGCAGATTTTTGAGTGGCAGAAGATCACCCGTCCGGAAACCCTCACGGATATCCAGCGCGCGGCGCGCTTCTTCTACCTGCAACACCATGCGTTCGGCGGCAAGGTGGCGGGGCAAAACTTCGGTACCGCCACCACGGGCCCGGCCATCAACCTGCTGCGCATCGAGGAAAATCTATCCGCCGCCTGGCAGCGCCTCGCCGGGACCTACGTCGAAAACCTGTCCTGGCTGGCGTGCGCCGAGCGTTACGATCGGGCCCATACGTTCCACTATATGGACCCACCGTACTGGCAGACCGAGGGTTACGGCGTCGATTTCCTGTTCGAGAATTACGAACGGATGGCCGATTTCATGCGCCGTTGTAAGGGCAAAGTGATGGTCAGCATCAACGACCATCCGGACATCCGCCGGGCGTTCGAGGGCTTTCACTTCGAGCAGCTGGATATCCGCTACAGCGTGGCCAACCAGCGCCAGGGCGTGGCTGAAACCACGGGCGAGCTGGTGATTATGAACTGGGTACCGGCAGAGCTGGGTGGGTTGTTCGAGGGTTTCTGAGCCTGGCACAAGAGGGGAGGCTATGCCTGCGGCCTCCCCGATGTTACCCCTATCAGTCGTTTGTCTGGTGCTTGCGGTAATCGCGCATGATGGTTTTCATCTGAGCAAATTGGCCTTGCAAGAGCCAGAGCAGGTTACGTACAACCGGGATCGGCACGCTGAAGTGATCCTGCTCGATGATATCCGCGACCAAAATATCAACCACGGCTGCGTTGCGCTGCAGGGCGCAGAGCATCATGTCGTCAATACTGAGCGGGCTGACCTTCGGGTTATAGATCAGGGCTGTTTCAGGGTTGTCAGCGAGCAGTTGGTTGTTGGCCTGCTGGGTTTCCGTGCTGTTTTCCATGTGGTTACTTCCAAGTTTCACGACTGCCAAAGCC
>JBOICE010000519.1:0-13092 GCA_050739815.1 Pseudomonas sp.
CCAACGCTACCCAGCTATCGCCGGATCTGGTGCACCTGTTTCTGCAGGAGTCGGGCATCGAAGAGCTGAACAATCCGCGAGCAGAGGCGAGCGTCACCCTGCGCACCCGCAAGGGCACGATTCGGCCACGCGGCACCAACCAGCAGCGCTACGTCAAAGCGATCCTCAACCACGACATTAACTTCGGCGTCGGCCCTGCCGGTACCGGCAAGACCTATCTGGCCGTCGCCTGCGCGGTGGATGCCCTGGAGCGCGAACAGGTGCGACGCATCCTGCTGGTGCGCCCCGCGGTGGAGGCCGGCGAGAAACTCGGTTTCCTTCCAGGCGACCTGGCGCAGAAGATCGACCCCTACCTGCGCCCGCTCTACGATGCGCTATATGAGATGCTCGGCTTCGAACAAGTCGCCAAGCTGATCGAGAAGCAGGTGATCGAAGTCGCGCCGTTGGCTTATATGCGCGGCCGCACATTGAACAACAGCTTCATCATTCTCGATGAGAGCCAGAACACCACGCTGGAACAGATGAAGATGTTCCTCACCCGTATCGGTTTTGGCTCCACCGCGGTGATCACCGGCGATATCACCCAGGTCGACCTGCCACGCGGCACGAAGTCAGGGCTGACCCATGTGATTGATGTGCTGCGCGACGTGCCCGGCATCTCCTTCACGCACTTCAAGTCCAAAGACGTGGTCCGCCACCCGTTGGTGCAGCGCATCGTCGAAGCCTACGAACGCCACGAGAACCGGATGCACGGCAAACTCGACGACGAATTCGACGCGGATGGCGGCAATGCTTGAGCTAGACCTGCAAAACGCCAGCACCGCCAGCAGCCCCAGCGAAACCCAGTTCCGCCAGTGGTGCGAACTCGCCCTGCGCCAACGCAGCGCCGATTCCGAACTGACCATCCGTCTGGTCGATGAGCCGGAAGGCCGCGAGCTTAACCACACCTATCGCCACAAGGACTACGCCACCAACGTACTGTCCTTCCCGGCCGACGTGCCCGACGAACTGCTGGATATCCCACTGCTCGGCGATCTGGTGATTTGCGTGCCCGTGGTCGCCCGCGAAGCAGCCGAACAAGGCAAAACGCTGGAGGCCCATTGGGCGCACCTGGTGATTCACGGCTGCCTGCATCTGCTCGGCTATGACCATAGCGAAGATGAAGAAGCCGTCGAGATGGAAAGCCTGGAACAACAATTGCTCGCCGAACTGGGTCATCCCGACCCTTACGCCGGCGACGAATAGCCTGACCACCGTCAGGCACTAGCAAGGAACACTGAGTAACCAGCATGAGCGAAGACCGATCGAGCAACGGGCAAAAATCCTGGTTGGGGAAAATCACCCAGGCCTTTGCCCACGAGCCGAAAAACCGCCAAGAACTGCTGTCGCTACTGCGCGAAGCCCATCAGAACAAGCTACTCGACAGCGAGGCGCTGGCCATAGTCGAGGGCGCGATTCAGGTCGCCGACCTGCAAGTTCGCGACATCATGGTTCCGCGTTCGCAGATGATCAGCATCAAAGCCAGCCTGACGCCCAGGGAGTTCCTCCCGGCGATCATCGAGTCAGCCCACTCGCGCTACCCGGTGATTGGCGAAAGCCTCGACGACGTCATCGGCGTGTTGCTGGCCAAAGACCTCCTGCCACTGGTGCTGCACGACAACCACCACACCTTCAACATCAAGGATCTGCTGCGCCCGGCCACCTTCGTGCCGGAATCCAAGCGCCTCAATGTGTTGCTGCGTGAGTTCCGCGCCAACCACAACCATATGGCCATCGTCATCGACGAATACGGCGGCGTGGCAGGCCTGGTGACCATCGAAGACGTGCTGGAACAGATCGTTGGCGACATCGAGGATGAACACGACGTCGAGGAAGACAGCTACATCAAACCGCTGCCCAGTGGCGACTTCCTGATCAAAGCGCTGACGCCGATCGACAGTTTCAACGAGTCCTTCTCCAGCGGGTTCTCCGATGACGAGTTCGACACCGTCGGCGGCCTGGTGATGAGTGCCTTCGGCCATCTACCCAAGCGCAACGAAGTGACCGAAATAGGCGATTTCCGCTTCCGCGTACTCAGCGCAGACAGCCGTCGCATTCATTTGCTGCGCTTGACGCCGATGTCACGCTAAACACTGGGCGGGCCACGGGGAGGGTGAGGAAAGCCCCCTCCCACCCAAGTTCCACCGACCTTGCGTCCCACTCCGACCGACGCTTTCACCCTCAAGCCCAAGGATTGAGCATGAATTGGATCACCCGCCCCGGCTGGCCCGGCAATTTGCTGGCGATTCTGGCCGGCGCCCTGACTACCCTGGCACTCGCCCCCTTCGATATCTGGCCGCTGGCTCTGCTGTCCATCGCCCTGCTCTACCTTGGCGTGCGCGACCTCAGCCCGCGCCAGGCGCTGTGGCGCGGCTGGGGTTATGGCCTTGGCCTGTTCGTCTCCGGCACCAGTTGGATCTACGTCAGCATCCATGACTACGGCGCGGCCTCGGCTCCGCTGGCGACTTTCTTGACCTTGGTTTTTTGTGCCGGCGTGGCGTTTTTCTTTGCCTTACCCAGCTGGCTTTGGGCGCGCTGGATACGCCGCAATGAGGCACCGCTGGCCGACACCCTGGCCTTCGCGGCACTGTGGCTGGCCCAAGAAGCCTTCCGCGGCTGGTTTCTCACCGGCTTCCCCTGGCTCTACGCCGGCTACAGCCAGCTGCACGGTCCACTCGCCGGGCTCGCGCCCGTGGGCGGTATGTGGCTGGTGTCGTTCGTCCTGGCACTGACCGCGGCCCTGCTGGCCAACCTGCCACGCCTACGTAGTCGCAAGCTGTTTCTCGTCATCGGTCTGGTACTGCTGGTCGCGCCCTGGATCGCCGGCCTGGGCCTGAGAGGCCATGCCTGGACCGAACCCGCCGGCGCGCCCCTGAAAGTAGCGGCGATGCAGGGCAATATCGCGCAACAGATGAAATGGGACCCCGAACAGCTCAACGCCCAACTGGCCCTGTACCGCGACCTGACCTTCAGCGCTCGGCCGGTCGACCTGATCGTCTGGCCGGAAACCGCGGTCCCGGTGCTCAAGGAGTTTGCCGAGGGTTATCTCGGTGTCATGGGCCGTTTTGCCAACGAGCGTCAGGCCGCGCTGATCACCGGCGTGCCGATTCGCCAGCTCAGTGAGCAAGGCGAGAAGCGTTACTACAACGCCATCAGCGTGGTCGGCCAGGGCCACGGCACTTATCTGAAACAGAA
This sequence comes from Pseudomonas sp., assembly GCA_050739815.1. GTDB lineage: Bacteria > Pseudomonadota > Gammaproteobacteria > Pseudomonadales > Pseudomonadaceae > Aquipseudomonas. The sequence goes on from JBOICE010000519.1 coordinate 3,235, forward strand.
GCTGGTGCCATTTGGCGAATACGTGCCCCTGCAGGAGGTGCTGCGCGGGCTGATCGCCTTTTTCGACCTGCCGATGTCCGACTTCGCCCGTGGCCCAGCCGATCAGCCATTGCTCGAAGCCAAGGGCTATCAAATCGCCCCCTACATTTGCTACGAAGTGGTCTATCCGGAATTCGCCGCCAGCCTTGCCGCACAAAGCCAGATTCTCCTGACCGTCAGCAACGACACCTGGTTCGGCACCTCCATCGGCCCGCTGCAGCACCTGCAGATGGCGCAGATGCGCGCCCTGGAAGCTGGACGCTGGATGATCCGGGCGACCAACAATGGGGTGACGGGCTTGATCGACCCGTTCGGTAAGCTGGCCGTGCAGATTCCGCAGTTCCAGCGCGGAGTGCTGTATGGGGAAGTGGTGCCGATGCAGAACCTGACACCCTATCTCAGATGGCGCTCCTGGCCGCTGGTCATTCTCTGCGGCCTGCTGTTTGCTTGGGCCTTATTGGCCAGCCGGATGGCGAAAACCCTATAAAGCGCTGCCGGCCGGGGTAGCGCCTGCTGAGCGCAACCCCACCGAGCGCCTAGCGATAAGCCAACGGATAGGCAAGCAACCCGACCGCCTCGTTCAGCAGCATGCCGCTCTGCCACATGGCCTTGCTCTCCGGCAGCCAGCCACCCAGCGGGCGCGCATTGGGCACGCCGATAAAACCTACCGGCGCCGCTATCACCGTGAACCCTACGTGCTCGAAGCTCCAACGTGAGCGCGGCATATGTCCGGCCTGGGTGACCAATACGATCCGTTTGATCCCCGCGTCCTGCAAGGTTTTGGCGCTGTAACTGGCGTTTTCCCAAGTGGTGCGACTCAGCCCCTCCTGCCAGCGCACGGTGACGCCGAAGTCGCGCGTCAACACCTGCGCCATCAACGCCGCCTCACTGGGCGGCTGGCCGTAATGCAGGCCACCGCTGGTCAGCACGGGCAGACCTGTAGCCTTGGCCAAGCGCGCCGCATAGCGCAAACGCTCCAGCGCCAACGAGCTGGGTTGATCGCTACCCCAGGCCGGATCGTCCTGTTCGCGCCCACCGCCCAGCACCACGATGGCATCGGCACGCTGCGGTAACCCCGCCCATTCGACTTCGGCCAATGCGGACTCGTGCTCCAATGCGCGAGCAGCCCACTCCACGCTGATCGGCAAACTCATCAGTACCAGCCCCGTAAAACCCAGCACGAAGCAGGCCACCGCCACACGCGGGGATCGGTGCCGCAACCACCAGCCGATGAGCAGCAACAGCAGCAAACCGCCCGGAGGCAGAACCAGTTGTTTGAGAACATAACGAAGCGGCATCGAGCACCTCCCAAGGTGCCCACAGCCTAACGGGGAATACCGGCGCGGAAAAGCTGGGAACCACAAGCCAGACAAGCATGCACCCCCTCCCCCGGCTGCCAATGTGCAGCGCTGCCACACAAAGCGCAGAACAATTTTTGTCGACGCTTGAGCAACGATCTAGGTTTGCCCTCCAGCTTGCTGCTGGCACGGATAGGTTTAGCCTGACGCAGCGGCGCTTGCTCGATTATCGCCAACTCCTCGGCTGCTGCATGCCACCCCCGCAACCAATGCAGGTCGCGATCCAGGTAGGCGCGAATAAGCTCCAGTTCGGCCGGACTCAGCCCGCGTAACTCCAGCTCACTCGGTGGTTGTTTATGCAGGCGAGTGGCGCTATCGGCCTCATCCAGCGCCAAGGCGAGACGTTGCAGTAACCGTTCATACAGCCCGCCTCGCGCATCTGTTCGCCGCAATTCGCCCATCCATTCACCTCGCGCAAGGCACGCCCCAATTTACCCCCTTACTCAAAGCTTAGCGCTGCGCCTTCAACCAGTTACGCGCCGCGACCAACGGCGGCCCTGGGCAAGCCCCACGTGGCGCCCAGAGCAATCAGGGTTTCCCACGGCCAAGGGCGCTCATGTATGCTACGACGCTTCCTGTAAGCCCTCTTTTCCAGCCTAAGTAGCCATGCACGAACTCTATCAGCCCCGTGAAATCGAAGCCGCCGCGCAAACCTACTGGGACGAGCAAAAGTCCTTCGTAGTCAGTGAACAGCCAGGCAAAGACACCTTCTATTGCCTGTCGATGTTCCCCTACCCCAGCGGCAAGCTGCACATGGGCCATGTGCGCAACTACACCATCGGCGACGTGATCGCCCGCTACCAGCGCATGCAAGGCAAGAACGTGCTGCAGCCCATGGGCTGGGACGCATTCGGCATGCCGGCGGAAAACGCCGCGATGAAGAACAACGTCGCACCGGCCAAGTGGACTTACGAAAACATCGCCTACATGAAGACCCAGCTGAAAAGCCTGGGCTTGGCCATCGACTGGTCGCGTGAAGTCACCACCTGCAAACCGGACTACTACCGCTGGGAACAATGGCTGTTCACCCAGCTGTTCGAAAAGGGCGTGATCTACCGCAAGAACGGCACCGTCAACTGGGACCCGGTCGACCAGACTGTCTTGGCCAACGAACAAGTCATCGACGGGCGCGGCTGGCGTTCCGGCGCCCTCGTCGAAAAGCGCGAAATCCCCATGTACTACTTCAAGATCACCGCCTACGCGGATGAACTCTTGAGCAGCCTGGATGAGCTGGATGGCTGGCCGGAACAGGTCAAGACCATGCAGCGCAACTGGATTGGCAAATCCCGCGGCATGGAAGTCTGCTTCCCTTACGACCTGGCGTCGATCGGTACAGCAGGCGTCCTGAAAGTTTTCACCACCCGCCCGGACACCTTGCTGGGCGCGACCTATGTCGCGGTCGCCGCCGAACACCCGCTGGCGACTCTGGCCGCCAAGGGCAATGCCGAGCTGCAAGCCTTCATCGACGAATGCAAACGCGGTGGCGTGGCCGAGGCCGATATCGCCACCCAGGAAAAGAAAGGCCTGCCGACGCCGCTGTTCGTCGAGCACCCGCTGACCGGCGCCAAGCTGCCGGTCTGGGTCGCCAACTACGTGCTGATGAACTACGGCGAAGGCGCGGTGATGGCCGTGCCGGCACATGACGAGCGCGATTTCGAGTTCGCCAGCAAGTACAACTTGCCGATCGTGCAAGTTATTAATGCCCATCAGGCCGACCGCAATGTCAAACAAGCCAGCGCCGACACCCGGGCAAACCGTGCTCGCAGCGCAGACCAAGTTGAGTTTGACGAGTGCTTTGCCGAAGCAAGCACTCACTTCACTGCAGACTCTTGGCAAGACTGGTATGGCGAACACGGCCAACTGATCAACTCCGGCGAATTCGACGGCCTGGACTTTGCCGGCGCTTTCGACGCCATCGAAGTCGCCCTGCTGAAGAAAAACCTCGGCCAAGCACGCACCCAGTTCCGTCTGCGCGACTGGGGCATCAGCCGTCAGCGTTACTGGGGCTGCCCGATCCCGATCATCCACTGCGACAGTTGTGGTGATGTGCCAGTACCGGAAGACCAACTACCGGTGGTCCTGCCGGAAGATGTCGTACCGGATGGCGCTGGTAGCCCGTTGGCGCGGATGCCCGAGTTCTATAGCTGCGCCTGCCCGAAATGCGCTGCACCGGCCAAACGCGAAACCGACACCATGGACACCTTCGTCGAGTCCTCCTGGTACTACGCGCGCTACGCCTCGCCGCAGTACAGCGACGGCATGGTCGACCCGGCCGCAGCCAACCACTGGCTGCCGGTGGATCAGTACATCGGTGGTATCGAACACGCCATCCTGCACCTGCTCTACGCGCGTTTCTTCCACAAACTGATGCGCGATGAAGGCCTGGTCAGCTCCAACGAGCCGTTCAAGAACCTGCTAACCCAAGGCATGGTGGTCGCAGAGACCTACTACCGCCTGGAGGCCAACGGCGCCAAGACCTGGTTCAACCCGGCCGACGTCGAAATCGAACGCGATGCCAAAGCCAAGATCATCGGCGCCAAGCTGAAAAGCGACGGCCTGCCGGTGGAAATCGGCGGCACCGAGAAGATGGCCAAGTCGAAGAACAACGGCGTTGACCCACAGTCCATGATCGATCAGTACGGTGCCGACACCTGCCGTCTGTTCATGATGTTCGCTTCGCCGCCAGACATGAGCCTGGAGTGGTCGGACTCCGGCGTCGAAGGTTCGCACCGCTTCCTGCGTCGCGTCTGGCGCCTCGCCCAGGCGCATGTCAGCCAGGGCCTGCCGGGCAGCCTGGATCAGGCGAACCTGAACGACGGGCAAAAAGACGTGCGCCGCGCCATTCACCTGGCGATCAAACAAGCCAGCCAGGATATTGGCTTGCACCACAAGTTCAACACCGCCATCGCCGCGGTAATGACGCTGATGAACGTGCTGGAAAAGGCTTCGCAAGCCGCCACCCAGGATCGCGCGCTGCTACAGGAAGGTCTGGAAACTGTGGCACTGCTACTGGCACCGATCACGCCGCATATCAGCCACGACCTCTGGCTGCAGCTCGGCCGCGATGGCGCGGTCATCGACGCGAACTGGCCAGTACTGGACGAGTCCGCGCTGGTGCAGGACAACCTGCAACTGGTGGTACAGGTCAACGGCAAACTGCGCGGCCACATTGAAGTTCCCGCCAGCGCTTCACGCGAAGACGTCGAGGCCGCTGCACGGGTGAACGAGAACGTGCTGCGCTTTACCGACGGCCTGACCATTCGCAAGGTCATCGTGGTGCCGGGCAAGCTGGTCAATATCGTCGCGAGCTGATTAAGCTCTGCAGCAGTCAGGCAGACTGCTGCAGAGAGCCTATCGAGGTATCGCTGAGCCTTGGGCTGCAACGATGCAAATGGTTTAAGGGGACAACAAGATGATCAAACGGAATCTGATGGTAGTGGGTCTGGCAGCGCTGCTAAGCGCCTGTGGCTTCCAGCTGCGCGGCACTGGCGATACGCAGTTCGCTATCAAGGAGCTCAACCTCACCGCCCGCAATGCCTATGGCACAACCATCAAAGAAGTGCGTCAGGTTCTGGAAAACAACGACGTCAAAGTCTATCCCGGCGCCCCTTACACCCTCGTCTTGGCCAATGAGGCTGAGAACCAACGCACCGCCAGCTACACCGGCAGTGCCCGCAGCGCAGAATATGAGCTGACCATGACCCTCAACTACGAGCTGCGTGGCGCCAAAAACCTGCTGCTGATGAGCAACCAATTGGAAGTGCAGAACACCTACGTGCAGGATGACAACAACCTGGCAGGCTCCGATCAGGAAGCCGCGCAGGTACGCCAAGAAATGCGCCGCGATCTGGTACAGCAGCTAGCGCAACGCCTGCAACAGATCAGCCCAAGCCAGCTCGACCAGCTGCAGCAAACCGCAGAAGCCAAGGCCAAGGCCGAAGCCGATGCGTTGGAGGCCGCGCGCCAGTCGGAACAGGCCAAGCCGCTGCAGTCTCCGCTGCAACTACCGATCAAGACTCAGTAAGCCGCGCGGGGCCGTAACCACGGCCCCGTTGTTTCCCGCCGATGAAACTCAACGCAGCCCAACTCGCCAAACATCTCCAGGGCGCCCTTGCGCCGGTGTATGTAGTCAGCGGCGACGACCCCTTGCTCTGCCAGGAAGCCGCGGATGCCATTCGCGCGGCTACGCGCAGCCAGGGTTTCGCTGAGCGCCAAGTATTCAACGCCGAAGCCAACTTCGACTGGGGCTCACTGCTGCAGGCCGGCGCCAGCCTCTCGCTGTTTGCCGAAAAACGCCTGCTGGAACTGCGCTTACCCTCAGGCAAGCCTGGCGATAAGGGCACTGCCGCCCTGCTGGAATACCTCGCGCGCCCCCCGGAAGACACGCTGTTGCTGATCAGCTTGCCGAAACTGGATGGCAGTGCGCAGAAAACCAAGTGGGCCAAGGCATTGATCGACGGCCAACTGGCGCAATTTATCCAGATCTGGCCGGTCGACGCCCAGCAACTGCCGCAGTGGATTCGCCAGCGCCTGGCCCAAGCAGGTCTGGCCGCCAGCCAGGCGGCGGTAGAGCTAATCGCTGCGCGCGTCGAAGGCAACCTGCTGGCCGCAGCGCAGGAAATCGAAAAACTCAAACTGCTCGCCGAAGGCGGCCAGGTCGACGCCCATACCGTACAAGCGGCAGTGGCTGACAGCGCGCGCTTCGACGTTTTCGGCTTGATCGACGCCGCACTCAACGGCGAGGCCGCGCATGCCCTGCGCACCTTGGAGGGCCTACGGGGCGAGGGCGTGGAGACCGCCGTGATTCTCTGGGCGCTGGCCCGCGAGCTGCGCCTGCTGGCCAACCTGGCGCAGCAATACAGCCAAGGCGTGCCCCTGGACAAAGCCTTCAGCCAAGCCCGCCCACCGGTCTGGGACAAACGCCGCCCGTTGGTCAGCAAAGCCCTGCAACGGCATTCCGCGACACGCTGGGCGAGAATGCTGCTGGATGCGCAACGCATCGATGCACAGATCAAAGGCCAAGCGGCTGGCGATCCGTGGATCGACCTCAGCCGCCTGACGCTGATGATGGCCGGCCAGCGCCTGCCACTACCTCACGAGTAACAGGCGCCTGGACTTTCCCCCGCGCCTGGCCGATGATCCGCGCGCCTGCACTGTGCAGTGCCCACAAGAGGATCGACCATGGCCAAACACTCCAAGCACGGCCCGAACAGGGCCAAGTCCCTGGTAGCACAGCCGCTGTTCCGCTGCCGCCAGGAAAAGCCCAGCAAGGGCAAAGGCAGCTACCGCCGCGAAGCCTCCCCGTCTCACCACTGGGAGGCTTCGGTCTTTCTGGCGGCTTGAAAACCCACCACAGCCTGACCATGTTAAGGTTGCCGCTCGCAAAAAAGTTGTGAGAGCACCGATGCTGAACCTGTCCCCGCGCGCCCTTGCCTGCGCCGCCCTGAGCCTCAACCTGAGCCTGTTAGCCGCTTGCGCTGAAGCGCCAACACACACGCCCGCGAGTTCTGAACCGGCGACCAGTCTGAGCAACCAGCCCTCCCCCAGCATGCAACCGAGCCTGCCGACACCCGCCCTGAGTTTTGCCGACTGGCGTAACCAGTTGCGCGATGAGGCCTTGGCCTCAGGCATCAGCCCTGCACTGTTCGACCGGGCCTTTGCCGGCATAACACTCGATCCAGCGGTACTCGCCGCCGACAGCAGCCAGCCGGAGTTCACCAGGCCGGTCTGGGAATACCTGGACGGCGCCGTAACCGCCAGCCGGATTGCCCGCGGCCAAGCGCAGCAGGCACAACAAGGGGCGGCACTCAACAGCATCGAGCAGCGCTATGGCGTGCAAGCGGAAACCCTGGTTGCCATCTGGGGTATGGAGAGCGGTTACGGCAGCAATATCGGCAGTAATAGCGTGATCCGCTCGCTCGCCACCCTGGCTTACGAAGGCCGCCGCCAAGCGTTCTGGCGCGACCAGTTGCTGGCCGCGTTGCAAATTCTCGAACACGGCGACATCACCCCTGAACGGCTAATCGGCTCCTGGGCTGGCGCCATGGGGCAAACGCAATTCATGCCAACCACCTACAACCAGCATGCGGTGGACTTCGATGGTGACGGTCGACGCGACTTGTGGAATTCGCCAGCCGACGCCTTGGCTTCCGCCGCCCACTACCTGCAAGCCTCTGGCTGGAAGCACGGACAACCCTGGGGCTATGAAGTGCGGCTGCCGAGCGGCTTCGACTATGCCCTGGCCGACCCGGATCAGCGCATGAGCCTGACCGAATGGGCTGCCCTTGGCGTGCAGCCGAGCAACGGCGTGGTCACACCGGCGCTCGCCAGCGAATCAGCCACCTTACTGCTACCTGCCGGCCATCGCGGCCCGGCATTTTTGCTGATGAATAACTTTCGCAGCATTCTCAAGTACAACAACTCCTCATCCTACGCGCTGGCAGTCGGCCTGCTGGCCGATGGGATTCGCGGCGCCAGCAGCCAAGTCCAAGCAGATTGGCCGCGCAATGATCCTCAGCTGGGGCGTAGCGAACGCATTGAGTTGCAGGAGTTGCTCGCCACCCACGGTTTCAACCCGGGAACAGCCGACGGGATTATTGGTGCGAACACGCGCAAAGCCGTGCGGGCCTATCAGCAGGCATTGCAGCTACCTGCCGATGGTTACCCGAGCCATGAACTGCTCAACGCGTTGCGCGCTCGCCCCTAGCAAGCGCGGGGATGACCAGCTGCTCGATGACCGAGTGGCAAACAAAAAGGGCGACCCACTGGGTCGCCCTTTTTGTTTAGACGCAACGCAGTTAGCTATTCTTCGCGCCATGCGCCTGTTGATCGGCGTGATACGAAGAGCGCACCAGCGGGCCGGAAGCGACGTTCTTGAAGCCCATCTTGGTACCTTCCTCGGCAAACCAGGCAAAGGTGTCTGGGTGCACAAAGCGCTGCACGGCCAAATGGCTACGCGAAGGTTGCAGGTACTGGCCCAGAGTGAGCATGTCGATATTGTGCTCACGCATACGCTGCATTACCTCGATCACTTCCTCGTCGGTCTCACCGAGGCCGAGCATCAAGCCGGACTTGGTCGGTACATGCGGGACCATTTGCTTGAATTTTTCCAGCAAGTCCAACGACCACTCGAAATCCGAGCCCGGACGCGCGGCCTTGTACAGGCGCGGGACGGTTTCCAGGTTGTGGTTGAACACATCGGGCGGCTCGGTGGCGGTAATTGCCAGGGCTACGTCCATGCGCCCACGGTAATCCGGCACCAGGGTCTCCAACTGCACGCCCGGCGACAGCTTGCGGATTTCGCGCAGGCAGTCGACAAAGTGCTGGGCGCCACCATCACGCAGGTCATCGCGATCCACCGAGGTGATCACCACGTACTTCAAGCGCAGGTCGGCGATCGCCACTGCCAGGTTCATCGGCTCGTCGACGTCCAGCGGCTTCGGTCGGCCGTGGCCAACGTCGCAGAACGGGCAGCGGCGGGTGCAGATGTCACCCATGATCATGAAGGTCGCCGTGCCACCGGAGAAACATTCGCCGAGGTTCGGGCAGGAGGCTTCTTCACAGACACTGTGCAGCTTGTGCTTGCGCAGCAATTGCTTGATGCGATCGACCTCGGGGGAGATCGGCATGCGCACCCGAATCCAGTCGGGTTTGCGTGGCAACTCAGCGGTCGGGATGATCTTCACTGGAATCCGCGCGACCTTCTCGGCGCCGCGCAGCTTGACGCCAGCTTCCACTTTGACCGGCTTGCCGGCGGTTTCTACAGTGTTCATAGCGATTCAATTCCGCCCGTCAGGGTCGTCTGTTCAGCGTAGTCGAGGTGTTTGACGAGCTGCGCACGCAGTCGGGCACTTACCTCGGCAAATTCTATTGGGCCAACCAAATCACGCAGCTGGGTCATCGCCATTCCCGCATAGCCACAGGGGTTGATCCGCCCGAACGGCTCCAAATCCATATCCACATTCAACGCCAGGCCATGAAACGAGCGGCCGCTGCGAATCCGCAGGCCCAGCGAGGCGATTTTCGCGCCATCCACATAGACCCCAGGCGCATCGGGCTTGGCTACCGCGCTCACCCCGTAACTGGCGAGCAGATCGATCAAGCTCAACTCAATGCGGCTAACCAGATCACGCACGCCAAAACCGAGGCGACGCACATCCAACATTAGATAACCGACCAACTGGCCGGGACCGTGATAGGTCACCTGCCCACCACGATCGACCTTGACCACCGGGATATCGCCGGGGAACAGCACATGCTCGGCCTTGCCGGCCTGCCCCTGGGTAAACACGGGAGGGTGCTGCAGCAGCCAGATTTCGTCCGGCGTCAGCGGCCCGCGGGTGTCGGTAAAGCGTTGCATCGCATGCCAGACCGGTTCATAGGGCAGCCGATCGAGCTCGCGAAAGCCCAGGCTCAGCGGCATCAGAGCACCATATGCACGCGCCCAGTGGCACGCAGGTCG
>JBOICE010000520.1:0-13291 GCA_050739815.1 Pseudomonas sp.
CTTGATCGCCCGCCTAGATCACGCCAGAGAAATCCCTAGCTCAGCCAAGCGCGGTAGATCTTCCGGGCGATCCACATCCCACAACACCGACAGTAGCTCGTGCTCCCAGCCCAGTTGCTGCAGGCGCTCACAGGTCAACGCCAGAATCTGATCAGTGCCCCAGGGCATGGCCTCGAACAGTAACGGGTCGAGCCGCCGTAGACCCAACAACACATAACCGCCATCTTCCGCCGGCCCCAACACAGCCTCCCGCTTGGCCAACGCCTGGCACGCTGCGCCCAGATAGTCGCCATCCAACGCCGGACAGTCATTGCCGATAAGAACCACTGCGTCGCTCTCGACCAGGCCCAGGGTGGCGATACGCCGCATCCGCTCACCAAGATCACCGGCAGGCTGGCCGATTACCGTCCAGTCGAACGACTCGGCCAAGGCTTCCAGCTCCTCATCCGGCCCCTCGTCCAGCCATAGGAAGCGTCCGGTGAACCCCTCCGAAGGCAACGCCAGCGCGCGCTCAACCAGCAAACGCTGCAAATCACTCGCGCCCTCTTCACCCAACGCGGGAATCAGCCGGGTTTTGACACGACCAGGCTCGGGCGTGCGCGCCAACAAGTGCAGGGAGATGGACAAGCTCATGACAGCGGTCCTCCGTAGTACTGCCGCGCCAGCTTTTCGGGGCTGACACCGCAGTAGTAGGCCAAGCGCAAGCGCCACATCAATAGCACCGTACGCCAGATACCATGCTGCTCCCAACGACGGCTAGATGTCACCAGTGGCGGCCACAAACAGCGCGGCCGGGCCAAACGTTTGAGGCGCCGGGACAGTTCCAGGTCTTCCATGAGTGGCAATTCGGCGTAACCACCCAGCTCCTCGAACAGGTTACGCGCAACGAAGATGCCTTGATCGCCGCTGGCTATACCGGTCAACCGCGAGCGCAGGCTGATCATGTTGCCGATCAGCCGTAGCGATGGGCCAGCACCCGACAACTGCACATCGAAACGACCCCACACCGGTTGTTCGGCGAGCACCTCGAGCAAACGTTGCCACGCCCGCGGCGGCACTCGAGTGTCTGCATGCAAGAACCACAAGTAACGCCCACTCGCCAGGCTGGCGCCAGCATTCAGCTGCCGTGCGCGGCCCGGCGCGGTCGTTAGGGTTTGATCGACAGCAGCCGCCGACTGCTGTGCGCTGCCGTCCTGGCTGCCGCCATCGACCAGAATCAGTTCGGCGCCCGCAGAACGCAGAACCTGCAGATCCGCCAACAAACGCGGCAAGTTCTCGGCCTCATTCAGCGTAGGGATGATCACGCTGAGCAGCCGCGCCGTCATCGTAGCGCTTCGTCAACCGGCTCAGCAGGTGACTCCACCGGCGGCACTGGCGTTCCCGGCGGGCTCTGCATCTGCTCGTGCACGATCTGCTCATCGACCCGAGGATCGAGCGCCGCCACCAGCGGTGAGCTGGTCATATTGTCCGGCATCGCAACGTGATGCAGCGGCGCATCTTCGACTTGATACAGCTTGGTTACCGCATCCGGACGAATCCGCCAGATCAGGATAAAGGCACAGAAGCTGACGAAGGCAAAGAGCATGTGGGCGCCCAACTGCCTCATCAACAACCCAGCCACCAACGGCCCCAGACAAGCACCAATCCCGAAGGTGACCAGCAAGATGGCGGTCAGCGACACCCGCCGTTCGCCCTCAATATGGTCATTCGAGAAGGCTACCGCCAATGGATAGAGACTGAACTGCAACAGGCTGACCACAAAGCCCATGGGGAACAACAACTCCAGCGGCACCGAAGGCATCAAGGCCAACGGTAAGGCCGCGAGCGTCAGCAAGAAAGCGCAACCTCGGATCAAGCGGGCACGATCGTGCCGGTCGGACAACCAGCCCAGCGGCCACTGCACGAGCAGCCCGGCGAGGATGCAGCACCCCATGAACAACCCGACTTGTTCATTGCTCAGCCCCAAGCGCGAGGCGTACAGCGGTGCAAGACCATAAAACGAGCCAATTACCAGCCCGGACACCAAGGTCGTGGTTAACGACTGCGGTACCCGCTTGATGAAAAAGCGTGGTTCCAACGGCGCGGGGTGCATCGGCGCAGGGTGAATCTTGCGCGTCACCGCCACCGGCACCAGACACAGAGCGAAGCACAAAGCCACCAACATCAACAGCTCCAGCCCCAGGGCTGGGTGCAACACCAACACCAGTTGACCCAGCACCAAGCCGAGGTAGGAAGCGATCATATAGCCGGAAAAGACCATGCCCCGCTGACTGGCATCAGCCTGCTCATTGAGCCAGCTCTCGATCACCATGTACTGGCACATCATGCCCAGACCGACGACAGCCCGCAGCACGATCCAGGCTGGCAGCCAGTCGATCAAGCCATGGCCGAGTACCGCGGCGGTCACCACACCCGCACAGGTGACATAAGCACGGATATGCCCCACCCGCGCGATCAACCGGTGGCCGAGTTTGCCGCCCAGCGCCAAGCCAAAGTAGTTGGCCGCCATCAGCGCGCCGACCCAGATGCTATCCGTCTTATCCGCAGCAAGACGCAGCCCCAGGTAGGTACTCAAAAGACCAGAGCCAATCAGCATTAGCAGGCTGGCGAAATACAGCGCTCGAAAAGACTTCCAGATTCGATGCATCGGCTTTCCGAGCGGCTCCTTGAATGAGGAAACGGGCCGCCGACAGAGAGCGCGACCCGGGAGAGCAATAGCTTAGGCCTGGGCCGCTAGAACGCGACGTTCCCAAGGCGTTATTTCGTCGAAGAAACTCGTAAGCTCCATCGTCTTGGTAGCAATGTAGCCTTCGATGAACTCATTGCCGAACAGTTCCCGCGCCAACTCGCTACGTTTCAAGCGCTCAATCGCTGCATGCATGGTACAGGGCAAGCTCAGCGCCTCTGGCACCTTGAACTCACCCTGAATCGGCTCGCTCGGTTGCAACCCATGCTCAAGCCCATGCAGACCGGCAGCCAAGCTCGCAGCAAGCGCCAGATAGGGGTTGGCATCGGCGCCCGGCAGGCGGTTCTCTACCCGCCGAGCGACCGGAGCACTGGCTGGGATACGCAGACCCGCCGCCCGGTTATCGTACGACCAACAAGCATTGTTCGGTGAGGCATAGGGATGGCACAAGCGCTGATAGGAGTTGACGTTCGGCGCAAACAACAACGTGAACTCTGCCAACGCCGCCTGCTGCCCCCCAATGAAATGGTAGAACGCGGGCGTAGCTGCGCCAGATTCATCACTGAAGATATTCCGCCCACTGCCCTGCTCCACCACGCTTTGGTGAATGTGCATGGAACTGCCCGGGGTCTTCGGCAATGGCTTGGCCATGCACACCACGGTCAAACCGTGCTTGAGCGCGACTTCCTTGAGCAGGTGTTTGAACAGGAAAGTCTGGTCGGCCAGCAGCAGCGGATCGCCGTGCAGCAAGTTGATCTCGAACTGGCTCACGCCCATCTCATGCATAAAGGTGTCGCGCGGTAGACCGAGCGCCGCCATGCATCGATAGACCTCATCGAAGAACGCTCGCAGGCCGTTATTGGAGGACAGGCTAAACGCCGAACAACCGTCTTCGCGTCGACCGTCCAGGCCAATCGGCGGCTGGAACGGCTGCTGCGCATCGGGATTCGGAGCAAAAATAAAAAACTCCAACTCAGTCGCCACCACCGGCGCCCAACCACGCTCGGCGTAACGGGCAATCACGCGCTTGAGCAGGCCACGAGTGGACAGACCGGAACTCCCGCCATCCAGCTCATCCGCATCACAGATCGCCAAGGCGCGCGGTGTCTCGCTCCAGGGCAGACGGTGAATCTGTGTCGGCTCCGCGTTCAACGCCAGATCGCCATCGTCGCTGCCATAAAAAGATGCCGGCGGATAACCGCCCATGATGCATTGCAGCAGCACGCCGCGTGCCAGCTGCAAACGTCGTCCTTCAAGGAAACCCTCGGCGGTCATCACCTTGCCCCGTGGCACGCCGTTCAGGTCAGGGGTTACGCACTCAATTTCGTCAATGCCGGTCAATCGCTCAGCGAGTGAACTGCGGCGGTGAGTAGTCATCACGTCTTATCCTTATTAGCGCCCCTGCCGCACTCTAGCGGCGTATGCGTACAAAATACGCACCACCCGTTCAAAATTTCAAGCACGACCAACAAAGATAATCTCGGCTCAGCGGGGCCGCCGACCATCCAGGGCGATATGCCGAGGCAGCGCTATCCGTATGCAAACGGAGATGACCGAGTCAATCAGGGCTGCGGGCACACGGGCAGTGGCGAGCACTGCTCGGGTACCTGGTGAGACTTAACCTGCGCCGGGGTAAAGCGCTTATCGGTCGGAGCCAGACGCTGGGCACAGGCTCCAGCCTGCTGCGCCACAGCCTCACAGCCGCGCTCGGCCAGCACGTGCGACAGATTGAACCAACCGGCAGCGAAGTTCGGGGCACGCTTGATGCTTTCACGTAAAGCCGCCTCGGCGCCTGAGCGGTCACCCAGCGCATAACGACTGTTGGCCAAGGCGAACCAACCCAGGGACTCCTCCGGCCAGCGCTCGGTCGCGGTCAGATAGGCCTGCCGGGCCACCTGGATGTGCCCCGTCTCCTCCAGGTCACTGGCCGCCTTTAACCAGGGCCGCAATTGCGCGCCGGCCGGCAACCTATCCCCCGGCAGTATCACCACAGCCCAACGCCCGCTGCGCGCCCAGGTATTGTCGAAGCTGGCAAAGTCAGTCAGCCAACGCCGGGTGGTGCCCGAACGAAGAATCAGGCTGCCATCGCTGCGGTCGTAACCAACCAACACCGCAAAATGCCAACGCGGATACCAGTCGAAAGCCAGATTCTGCAGCACCAATACCGGATTACCCGCAGCTACCTCCTCAAGCAGCGCCGCCAACTGCGGTTGCAATGGATAAACCAGCAGAGCATGCGCACGCGCTGCCGCCACCATCTCTACCTGCAGGCTGCCTTCACGACCGGGAATAAAGACGCGATCCTTGAGCAGGCCAGGGCTGGTAGCGACACCACGCTGCTTGAGCATCGTCGCCAACGCAGCAGGCCCGCATTGATACTCAGTCTGTGCAAAAAATGGCACATCAGTGAGCTCTACCCGCTCCGGCAGCAACGCGCTCTCCGGTGGCAGCACTGGAGCGCGCGCGCAAGCAGTTACTAAAGCGAACAGGGCTAAAGGGAGAAAATGCCAGACCTTCAACGATTTATACATTTGACGAAGGTGAACAGATCGGTGGCGCAGAGCAGGTCGGTGATGATGAAAATCACCAGGAACAGCACGATGATGCCAATGATGCCGCCGGCCGGAGCCTCATCCAACTGCTGGTTGAACTGCGCCAATTCGGCATTGGTCAGGCTATTGATCCGATCGGCAACCTGATCCCGCTCGACCCCGAGCGACACCAGCTTCTTTTGCACGCCCCGATCATCGAGCATCGCCAGCAGGCGCTCACGGTCGACCTGTTGCTGCTGCTCGGCCAGAACCTCGGCAGTACCCAGCATGGCGGCATTTGCCACGGGTAGCTGAGCGATCAAAAGCAGATGAAATACCGCTAAAACAGCGGCCAATCTACGCAGGAATGAACGCTTGAACATAGCGGCATCTCCTTGGTTAACCGTTCGATTGGGACATAGACAGTGGGTACGGGTTCCTTGAGAGCATAGACAAACCGTCACGGCTGACACTGAAACGAACATCAGACTCGCAGCTGCCCTCTCAGCGGGGTTAGAGCGTCCCGGCATGCCTAGGTAAGGCGCTAGAAATCAGCGCCGCCAGCAACACGAAGACCGTCGAAACCCATAAGCAGGCCTCCAGCCCGTAAGCTTGGTAGACCCACCCGGACAGCACGGTGCCGAGCAGCCGACCCAGGGCGTTGGACATGTAATAGAAGCCCACATCCAACGACACACCGTCTTCCTTCGCGTAGGAGACGATCAGGTAGCTATGCAGCGACGAGTTCACCGCCAATAACCCACCGAACAGCGTCAAGCCGCCCAGCAGCAGTACGTGCGCGGATAGCCCGGTATTCAATCCCAGCGCGATGGCAGCCGGCAGGCCGGCCAACAGCAGTGCCCAGACGAAGGCGGTGCGACCATCGGGAACATGGCCGCGCTGCTTGCCGGTGATGGCCGGGGCGAAGGATTGCACGATGCCGTAGCCGATGACCCAGGCCGCCAGGAAGCCGCCGACCTGCCAGAAATCCCAACCGAATACCGAGCTCAGGTACACCGGTAAGGCCACCACGAACCAGACATCGCGGGCGCCGAAGAGGAACATCCGCGCCGCCGAGAGGATATTGATCGCCCGGCTCTTGGACAGAATGTCGCGAAACTTCGGTTTGGCCTTGGCCTTGCCCAGATCCCTCTTCAGCAAGAACAGACTACTCAGCCAGATCAGTGCCAGTGCCGCCGCCATAGCCAACATCGCGTCCTTGAAGCCCATCAGCGCGAGCAAGGCGCCACCGAGAAAGAAGCCCACACCCTTGAGCGCATTCTTCGAGCCGGTGAGGATTGCCACCCACCGGTACAGCGTGCCTTGCTGGCCGCCCGGCACCAGGAGCTTGATGGAACTCTTGGCGCTCATTTTGTTGAGATCCTTGGCGATGCCCGACAGCGCCTGGGCGGCCATCACCCAAGGAGTCGTTAGCCAGGCCACAGGCACGGTGAGCATCAGCAAGGCCAGCACCTGCAGGCCCAGACCGATGTTCATGGTGCGGTTCAGGCCCAGGCGGGCGCCAAGGTAACCACCCACCAGGTTGGTGATGACTCCGAAGATCTCGTAGAACAGGAACAGGAGCGCAAGCTGCAACGGTGCGTAACCCAACGCATGAAAGTGCAGCACCACCAGCATGCGCAGTGCGCCATCGGTGAGCGTGAATGCCCAGTAGTTGCCGGTCACCAGCAAATATTGGCGCACTTGCGGTGCAAGGGCTGACAACGCTTTCATGATCGCTCCCGGTTAACCGGCCAGACCGACCAGCTTGGCCAGCTCGACGGTGCGGTTGGCGTAGCCCCACTCGTTGTCGTACCAGGCATAGAGCTTCACCTGGGTGCCATTGACCACCAGGGTCGACAGCGCATCGATGATCGAGGAGCGCGGGTCGGTGCGGTAATCGATGGACACCAAAGGGCGCTCCTCATAACCGAGGATGCCCTGCAGTTCGTTCTCGGCGGCGGTCTTCAGCAACTGGTTGACCTCCTCCACCGTGGTCGCGCGCTCCACCTCGAACACGCAGTCGGTCAGCGACGCATTGGCCAGCGGCACGCGCACGGCGTGACCGTTCAGACGCCCGCGCAGCTCTGGGAAGATTTCCGCGATGGCGGTGGCCGAGCCGGTGCTGGTCGGGATCAGGCTCATACCCGAGGCGCGGGCGCGGCGCAGATCCTTGTGCGGCTGGTCGAGGATGCTTTGGGTGTTGGTCAGGTCGTGAATGGTGGTGATCGAGCCGTGGCGGATGCCAAGCGTCTCGTGGATCACCTTGACCACCGGCGCCAGGCAGTTGGTGGTGCAGGACGCAGCGGTGACGATGCGGTGCTGCGCCGGATCGAACAGCTGCTGGTTGACGCCCATGACGATGTTCAGCGCGCCCCTCTCCTTCACCGGGGCACTGACCACCACACGCTTCACACCCTGCTCCAGATAAGCCTGGAGCACGGCGACTGTCTTCATCTTGCCGCTGGCCTCGATCACCAGATCGCAGCCCGACCAGTCGCTGTCGGCAATCGCCTTGTTGGCGCTGACCTTGATGCGCTTAGTGCCGATCACCACGCAACCGCCCTCGGCGCTGGCCTCGTGCTGCCAGCGGCCGTGCACCGAATCGAAGTTCAGCAGATGCGCGTGAGTCGCCGCATCACCCGCCGGGTCGTTGATCTGCACGAACTCGAACTCCGGCCAATCCCAGGCGGCGCGCAGGGCGAGGCGGCCGATCCGACCGAAACCGTTGATGCCTACTTTGATAGTCATGCTGTTCTCTTGGGGCTGTCGTTAGTTGGAGTCGAGCGAGCGAAGTCGAACTCGACGAGGTGCTGGAGAGCACGTGAATGGCTCAGCAGCAGGCGGCAACGCGTTCAGGGCGGTTACCCATGCCTTCAAGGCGTTTCGAGTCAGGGCTGAGCCAGTGTTTGTTGGCCTCGAGCGTGGTCGTCAGGATGCTCTGCACCCAGCCCGGCAAGTTCGGGTGCAGGCGGTAGTACACCCACTGACCCTGCCGGCGATCCGCCAACAATCCGCAGCTACGCAGTTGCGCCAGGTGGCGGGAAATCTTCGGCTGGCTTTCATCCAGGGCACAGGTCAGCTCGCAAACGCACAACTCTCCATCGCGGGTGATGAGCAGCATCAAACGCACACGAGTTTCATCGGCCAGGCATTTGAATACGGTGGTCGGGATCTGGGGCTCAGCCATTGCGGCCTCAAGGTTTGGTTTGAATCGGAACGAACATAGGGATGCGCTCATGAATCTCGTGGAGGGTGAGACGCAAAGCCTCGGGCTTGCCACGGTCTCCCGGCCGTCGGAGCTCCGGGCCAACCCGTCAACCGCCCCTGGCAGGGCCAGAGGCTCTGGCCCCAACACATACGGAAAATCAAATATATGGATTTCCGTATATAAGCACAAGGCCGTAAGCCAAATTCCGGCGTCTGGCCGCAGGTTATCTAACCATGTCGGATTTATTCGGCAACCGGCCAGCGAGCGGACTGACGGACCTGCAGACACTCGGCGAGTGGTATCGGCCAGTCCAGCGAATTATGGCCTGGCCAGAATCGGATAGAAAACGCCAAGCGTTACCCGAAGAGCGGGAGATTTTGAAATGAGGGAGAGTAACTGAGCCTGCCTACCAAGCCTGTTTGCTGATAGTCCTGAAGCGTGGACGATCAGCAAGATCAAACCGCTCTGCGGCGCTACCTGAACACGGCCGGAGACGCCGAAGCAACTGGGCTTCAGGGCATCTCTTTCTCGTTGCGTTCAGGCCTGCGTCTCTCGATGCGGGCGCGCGCTGCGCCTCTAGACGCTCAAAGAAAGAGCGCAAAAATCATGGTGTCCCCTGCTGGAGTCGAACCAGCATCTAGCCCTTAGGAGGGGCTTATTCTATCCATTGAACTAAGGAGACGAGGTGTATGGCCGCGACAGATTCTACCCGTTTCCAATGTGCAGTAGAGAGCTGTCTGGAAGAACCTTCCAGCCCTCCCTTCGCAGGGATCAAGCAACGGCAACCCGCCAACGATCGCACTAAACACTGCACGACCTGCCAACGGGGCGGCATGTTAACGGCGAACGCGTTTTTTGTCATGCCGTCGCCATCCGCTTTGACCATACTCAGCTGAACCTCAGAGGAGAGCCGCCATGCCACAAGCCCCCAATGCCGCTCATTTACCTGATTCGCCGTTCGCCACCTTCAACCTGCGCGCAGCCTGCAGTGCGGATGCCAGCAAGCTCGCCAGCTTATTGCAACAACTGGGCGGCGATGACCCTCGGCCCGATCCAACCCTGCTGGCATTACGTCTTGCGCAGCTACCGGCCAGCCGTGAAGTGCTGGTGGCCGAGCGCGACGGCCAACTGCTTGGCACCTGCACACTCAACCTGATCGAGCATCTGGCGCACAACTTCGCGCGCTCGGCGCTGCTCGAAGACATGGTGGTGGACAGCCAGCAGCGTGGTCTGGGTATCGGTCAGGCACTGATCGAGAAAGCCGCCGAACGCGCCCGCGCCTGGGGTTGCTACAAACTGGCGCTGTCCACCAACCAGAGCCGCGAGGCCGCGCAGCGGTTCTACGCGGCCCTGGGTTTTCAGCCCCATGGGATTAGCTTGGCGCTCCCCCTGGATTGATCCCTACTTCGCGCCGAAGCGTTCCTCGGCCAGGCGATCAGCGACGGCCGTGGTCGTGCGACCCTCCTGGTCGGCGCGGACGAAGATCTGCTGCAAGGTGCTGCCGATGCCTTCGATATGCGCCTTCAGTTCGGCGGCACTGCCGCCACTGCGCTCGAAATACACATCGATGATGCCACCGGCGTTGATCGCGTAGTCCGGCGCGTAGAGGCAATCTTTGCGTACCAGCTCTTCAGCCAACTGTGCATCGGCCAGTTGGTTATTTGCCGCACCTGCGATGATCGGCGCACGCAGCGCTTCGAGGGTGTGCAGGTTGATGATCCCGCCCATGGCGCAGGGTGCGAAGACATCCACATCCAGCCCGTAGATGTCGTTCTGGCTCACCGCCTTGGCGCCCAGTTGCTCGACCGCGCGGCGCACGTTGGCGTCGACGATATCGGTCACCCACAGCTCGGCGCCCGCTTCCTTCAAATGCCTGGCGAGGCTGAAGCCAACCTGGCCGACGCCCTGGATCGCCACCTTGAGGCCGCGCAAGTCATCGCGGCGCAGGCGGTGCTTCACCGCTACCTGAATGCCGATGAACACGCCGTAGGCGGTGGACGGCGACGGGTCGCCATTGCGGATGCTTCCATCGACATCTTCCCGCTGTCCGGCGCCAGCCACATGACGGGAGCGCTCGGCCATGATCCGCATCTCAGCAACGCCGGTGCCGGAGTCGGCGGCGGTGATGTAGCGGCCGCCGAGGCTGTCGACGAAATCGCCCATGGCCTGGAACAGCGCCTCGCTCTTGCCGGTATGCGGATCACCGATGATCACCGCCTTGCCGCCGCCGAGCGGCAGGTTGGCCAAGGCCGACTTGTAGGTCATGCCACGCGACAGCCGCAGCACATCGCGCAGGGCGAGCTCGTCATTGGCGTAGGGCCACATGCGGCAGCCGCCGAGGGCTGGACCGAGCTTGGTGTTATGGATGGCGATGATGGCTTTCAGGCCGGAGGATTTGTCATGGCCATAGACGACCTGCTCGTGACCATCGAATTCGACATGAGAGAAAACGGACATGCGTGGTACCTCGGAGTTTCTTGTCAGAGTTGAATTTGGGGAAACGGCGGATGCCCTCTCCCCAGCCCTCTCCCGTAAAGGGGAGAGAGCGTTACCGGTGTAGGGTCGGTTGAACCTCAGGCAGCCGATTCGAAGAGCCGCACCACATTGATTTCACTGGCCAGCAGTTGGCCGCGCAGTTGCGCCTCATGCTCGCGGGCCTTGGCCAGGGCGCGTTCCTTGACGTGGCCGTAGCCGCGAATCTGCTCGGGTAGCTCGGCGATGGCCACCGCCGTGCGGTAGTTGTCCGCACGCAGGTGGGTAAGCAGCGCGGCGATGCTGGCCTCGTAGTGGCCGATCAACTCGCGCTCCTGACGACGTTCTTCGCTGTAAGCGAAGGGGTCGAGGGCGCTGCCACGCAGGAACTTGAACTTCGCCAGCAGGCCGAAGGCACGCAGCATCCAAGGGCCGAACTGGCGCTTGCGTGGCTCGCCGGTAAGCGGATCGCGCTTGGCCAGCCAGGACGGCGCCAGGTGGAACTCCAGGCGGTAGTCGCCGCTGAACTGCGCTTCCAGCTGCTTGCGGAAATCACCGTTGCTGTAGAGCCGTGCCACTTCGTACTCGTCCTTGTAAGCCAGCACCTTGAAGTAGTAACGGGCGACCGCTTCGGTGAGCTGCTTGCTGGCATCGCTGTCGACCGACCGCACGCGCTCGACCAGAGCGCTGTAACGCTTGGCGTAGCCGGCATCCTGGTAGGCGGTGAGGTAGTCGATGCGAAATTGGATGACCTCATCGAGGGTTTCGCAGCTCGGCGCGCCCTGCTCCGCCGGCGTCGCGAGTTTCTCCACGGCCGGCAAATCATGGGCAGCGCGGCGCCCCCAAAGGAAGGCCTCGCAGTTGAGTTTCACCGCCACGCCGTTGAGGCTGATGGCCTGCTCGATGGCTTCGGCGGAGACCGGCACCAAGCCACGCTGGTAGGCGTAGCCGAGCATGAACAGGTTGGTGGCGATGCTGTCGCCGAGCAGGCGGGTGGCCAGGTGAGTGGCATCGATGAAGTGGGTCTTGTCTTCGCCTACCGCCTCGATCAGCGCTTCCTGCATGGCCTGCCCCGGTACCTGGGCATCCGGGTTACGGGTGAACTCGGCGGTGGCCGCCTCATGACTGTTGACCACGGCGGTGGCGATACGGTCGTTGAGTTTGGCCAGCGCCTCTTCACTGGCGGCGACGACCAGATCGCAGCCGAGCAACAGGTCGGTCTCGCCGGCGGCGATGCGCACGGCGTAGATATCAGCCTGTTTGGCGGCGACGCGGATATGGGTGATCACCGGGCCGAACTTCTGCGCGAGGCCGGCTTGGTCGAGCACGCTGCAACCCTTGCCTTCGATGTGCGCGGCCATGCCCAGCAGCGCGCCGACCGTGGTCACGCCGCTGCCACCGACACCCGGCAGGAGGATGTTCCACGGCCGTTCCAGGGTGGGTTGGGTTGGCTCCGGCAGCGCCGCGAATACCGCACCGGCACCGACCGCTTCCGGCTGGCGCAGGCTGCCGCCATGCACGGTGACGAAGCTTGGGCAGAAGCCATCGACACAGCTGAAATCCTTATTGCAGGAATTCTGATCGATCTGCCGTTTGCGCCCCAGCTCGGTTTCCAGCGGCAGCACCGACAGGCAGTTGGACTTCACGCTGCAATCGCCGCAGCCTTCGCACACCGCCGGGTTGATGAAAGCGCGCTTGGCCGGATCGATCAGCTTGCCGCGCTTGCGCCGACGGCGTTTCTCGGTGGCACAGGTTTGGTCATAGATGATCACCGAGGTGCCCTTGAACTCGCGCAGCTCACGCTGCACGGCATCCAGCTCACGGCGATGGTGGAAGCTGACGATAGGCGCGAAGGTATCGCGGGTCGGGTATTTCTCCGGCTCATCGGTGACCAGGGCGATGCGCTTCACTCCTTCGGCGAAGACCTGCTGGCTAAGCTGGTCGACCCGCAGCTCACCGTCGATCGGCTGGCCACCCGTCATGGCCACCGCATCGTTGTAGAGGATCTTGTAGGTGATATTGACCCCGGAGGCCACGGCGGCACGCAAGGCCAACTGACCCGAGTGGAAGTAGGTGCCGTCGCCGAGATTCTGGAAGATATGCGGGGTGTCGGTGAACGGCGCCTGGCCGATCCAGGTGGCACCCTCGCCGCCCATCTGGGTGAAGGTGTCGGTGTTGCGGTCCATCCATTGGGTCATGTAGTGACAGCCGATGCCGCCCTGGGCGCGGCTGCCTTCCGGCAGTTTGGTCGAAGTGTTGTGTGGGCAACCCGAGCAGAAATGCGGGGTGCGGACAGTGTGATGCTTGGGCGCAGCCAGGGCTTTTTCCTTGGCGGCGAGGAAATCCAGCCGCGACTCGATCTGGGAGCTCGAGTAGATCGGCGCCAGACGC
>JBOICE010000521.1:0-9745 GCA_050739815.1 Pseudomonas sp.
GCATGGTCCAGCCATTCTTTTGTGGGTGCGAAACCGTATTGGGTCTTCCAGTACTCGAGTGGCGGATTCTCGAAGGTCCACATGGTTCCCAGCTCGTTGCCTACCAGCGGCGTGCGCTCTGCAACCCGGATTGCCGCAGCAGGCGGCTCCAGCGGATTCGGCACCTGTGCCGCCGCGGCGCTCGCGCACAACATGCTCAACGCGGCGATTCGCGTTACCAATCCGGACATGGCTGGCTCCCGAGAAGGTGGTTCGGCGCGTGATGTAGTGACCTGCTGGCGGCCGGGCAAGGAGTACGGAGACCCAAGCGCCGGGAATCGGCTGTTTCCCTCACGATGCACGGCTCAGGTACTCGCGGAACGCCGCCGGCAACGCGTCTGGCGCAGGCAACGCCACCACAGGCATGCTGGCGCTAAGCGTGTGCCAGAACAGCAGGCGCGTATGCTGACGGCCGTCCGGCAACGACAGGAAGCTTGCAGCCGCTTTGGCGGTGTAGGTGATGTCGAGTTTGATACCCGCCTGTGCAAACCTGACCTGTGCCTGTTCCGCCTCAGCTGTGGCCTGCCCGTAACCGGCGCCTACCTGGTCATGCGTCAGCGTAACCCGTTTCAGGGCGGCTTCCGAGTCCACGCTCACTGCGCGCTGCTGGAGAGCTGCGCAGAGCGCGCGGATCTGGGCCTGCAACGCGCGCTCATTGGCAACCAGGCGACTGGTGATCCGCGGTGCGATGACACGCGTGGGCAGATCGAGCAGTGTCAGTCCCACCGCAATGCCGGCTGCGGTGCCCAGCGTGCCGGCCGCCACCACGATGATGTCGGGCACCGGCAATTCGCCCTGTTCCACCTGCTGCCCCAACTCGAGAGGAGCATTCACGTAACCCAGTGCACCCGTGACGTTGGACCCGCCCGGCGGGATACCGAAGGTGCGTTCCCGCCAGTGCGCGAGCCGCGCTCCGATCAGGGCAGTAGGCACCATGGTCATGCGGCGAGTGTAGCGCAGCTCGGCGCCCAGTGCCTGGTCGGTGAGCAGCACCTGCCGCACCTGTGGCGTGAGCGGCTGCGGAAAAAGGACGAGTGACACGGCAAAATCGAGCTGGCGGCCGAATACTGCAGTGGCCAGCGCGTGATGCGAGCCGCAGGCGCCAGCGGTGATGAGGCGCTGAGCGCCGCGCGCGCGGGCCTGTGCCAGCAGGAACTCGAGTTTGCGAATCTTGTTGCCACCGTACACCGGTGATGTCAGGTCATCGCGCTTGATCCAGGCCTGAACGCCATCAGCAAGTGTCAGTTCGAGCGGCTGGACGGGCGTGGGCAGAGTGGCCAGTGAGACCCAGGGGATGTTGCGCAGCCGGGGATAACGTTGGAACAGGAGCGGCTCGTTCATCGGCTCAACTCTGCGGCAATACCAGCAGCGGCAGGCCGAGTGACATCAATGCGGACGCAGGCGTGGCTTTCATCCCGATAGTTTGGCCTCGAGCGGCGCAGTCCACAATAAAGCGGCCGCACCCGAAGGTACGGCCGCTCTATCCACCGATTGACCCGCTTGCTACTATGCGCGCGGGTCAGGTGGAGCTTGCGCTTTCGTGACTCTGACCTGTGCCGGCCCCTTCGCTGAATCGTTCTTGCCGGAACGGACCTTGGCGACTGTCGAGCACCAGACCTTGGCTGCGGATTCGAGCAGTTCTTCCGCACTGTCAGCCTCGAACACGACTTCCACGGCTGCAGGGAACGGCGTAACGCTCCGTTCCTTGCTGACTGGATCGTATTCGATAATGCGGTCGAGGACGGCCGTCACTGTGATGGCCGAACTGCCTGAGGTAGCTTCTTCGCGCTGATCCACAACCACCCACGGCGCATCAATTCGATAGCCGTTGGGGTACTCGACAGTGGTAAGCAGCCGGTCGCCTGAGCGGTCGGCCTTGCACGTCGGATGTATCGGCGAAACTTGCGCTGCCAGCGTTCCAGGAACGATCACCAGCGTAAGCGCCAGATTGCGAAATCGCATACGCCCTCCAGTCATGGCAGACCCCTGCTGCGTCTGCCTGCGCATGGTGACAAAGAGCAAGAATGGGTCCCAATAAGGCGCCTTACCAATGACCTCCAACGCGTCGTTCTTTCGTCTTACATCACCGTCACGCCACCCGTTGTGATGGCAGCCAGCACGATAGCGCCGAAGCAGGCGGGCCGGATCCTGACCGGCAATGTCCTCTGGCTCAGCATCGTCTCGCTGCTCACCGATTTTTCCAGCGAGATGATCTATCCGCTCCTGCCGTTTTTCCTGACCACAGTGTTAGGTGCGAGCCCCGCATTTCTAGGGCTCGTCGAAGGCGTTGCAGAGAGCACGGCCAGCCTGCTCAAACTTGCCAGCGGCTGGTTCTCAGATCGGGTCGGCAAACGCAAGTCGCTGGTACTCGCGGGATACGGACTGGCATCGATCGCACGGCCGCTGATAGCACTGGTGAACGCGCCCGCGCAGCTGCTGGCCATTCGCTTTGCCGATCGCGTCGGAAAGGGGATCCGCACAGCGCCGCGCGACGCACTGATCGCCGATTCGGTCGACCCGAAAAAACACGGCACTGCCTTCGGCTATCACCGCGCGGCTGACCATTTGGGCGCCGTGCTGGGACCGCTGGCCGCAACGGCGTTGTTGTTCTTGCTGCCTGGCCGGTATCGCGTGGTGTTTGCTCTGGCCGCGCTGCCGGCGCTACTGAGCGTGCTGGTACTGGCCTGGAAAGTTCGCGAGGTGTCAGCCCCCGCGGCGACGGCAGGAAAGGCAACGTTTCGCGGATTCCGCGGACTGGGTCGACGCTTCTACCTGTTTCTGGTCATCATCCTGATCTTCACACTGGGCAACGCAACGGATGCGTTTCTGCTGGTGCGCGCACAACAACTCGGCGTACCGCTCGCGTTGCTGCCCCTGCTCTGGGGCGCATTGCATGTCAGCAAGATGTTCTGGAATGTCGTGGGCGGCCGCCTGGCCGATCGGCTGGGAGCGCGCCCCGCCATCATCACGGGCTGGCTGATCTACGCGGGAACGTATGCCGGATTCGCTGTGGCCAGCGCAGCGCTGCACGCGTGGCTGCTATTCCTTGCCTACGGTCTCTTCTTTGGTCTGACGGAAGCGCCCGAGAAGGCACTGGTGGCGGCCAGCGCGCCGGTCGGGCAACGCGGTGCTGCCTTCGGCGCCTATCATTTCAGCATTGGACTGGCCGCGCTACCGGCGAGCCTGCTGTTCGGCGTGATCTGGCAGCAGTACAGTGCCAGCGCGGCGTTCCTCATGGGCGCCGCACTCGCGTTGTGCGCGGCGCTGGCGTTGCTGACTCTGGGCCGCTCCGCGCATACTGACGCCGCACTTTGACCGGGTAAAACGCAACTGGAAACCTGGGCCGATTTCTACGCCCGTTCTGATCTGCTGCAATTCCTGGCTGGCTTCGGCCATGCCGGCGTCATACTCTTCGCCGGTCTCACCGCACTGGCCGCGGATCGGGAAATCCTGCGTGCACTGACGCGACCACGTCTGCGCACGCACGCGCTCTCTCGCCTGCAGAAGGCGCACCTCCGTGTGTTCATCGGGTTGGGCTGTGCACTGCTGACCGGCGGCCTCATGTTGAGCGCACAGCTGGCTACGCTGCCGCGCTCGCCGTTCTTCTGGCTCAAGGTGACCGGTTTGCTGGCACTGGTCTGGAACGGTCGCCGTATCCTGAAGCACGAACGCTGGCTGCGCAGTGATCCGGACAACGAAGTGTTCTGGCAGGCCATGCGCGCACCAGCACGAACCAGCGCGCTGCTATGGTGCACAATCGCCCTGCTGGGAGTGCTGCTCACTACCGTCTGATATCAGCCGGTCTGCACACTCGATCCGCTGCGCACCAGCCAGCGCCAATCGAAGGGATCGGCCAGCTTGCCATGGGCGATGCCCATCAGCCGTTGCTGCAGCGTGCGCGTGATGGGGCCCACCGTGCCTTTGCCAACCTGAATGCGATCGACACTGCGGATGGGCGTGACTTCCGCAGCTGTGCCGGTGAAGAACGCCTCATCAGACGTGTACAGCATCTCACGAGCTACCGGCTGCTCGCTCACCGGAATACCGATGTCGCGCGCCAGCACCAGGATGCTGTCGCGCGTGATGCCGGCCAGCAGTGTGCCATCCAGTTCCGGCGTGATCAGCACGCCATTGCGCACGATGAACAGGTTCTGGCCACTGCCTTCACTGACCAGACCGCCTGGCCCCAGCGCGATCGCTTCCGCGTAACCGTTGGTGATGGCTTCCATGCGCATGAGCTGCGCATTGAGATAGTTGCCACCCGCCTTGGCACCCGCGGGGAAGGTGTTGGGTTCCATGCGCTGCCAGCTGGAAACACAGGCGTCCACACCTTTCTGAACGCCTTCATCACCCAGGTACGTACCCCAGGGCCAGCAGATAACGAAAACCTCCACGGGCGCGGGCAGCGGGTTGAGTCCTACGCTGCCGTAGCCACGAATGGCCAGCGGCCGCAGGTAACCTTCAGGCAACTTGTTCCTGCGGATGGTCTCCGCACAGGCGTGACACAATTCGTCCACCGAGTACGCCAACGGCATGCGATAGATCCTGGCCGAGTCATGGAAACGCTGCATGTGGTCGACCAGCCGAAAAATTGCCGTACCATTCGGCGTGTTGTAGCAGCGGATGCCTTCGAAAATCGATGAGCCATAGTGCACGGCGTGACTCATCACGTGGATGTTGGCGTCCTCCCAGCGCACCATCGTGCCGTCGCGCCAGATCCACTCGGTTTTCTGAAAGCCTTCCGCCATTCGACACCTTCCGTTCCCGTTTGCCCGACTGCCCGACGTATTATCGATACTGCTTGACGCAGCCGCCAGCCGACCTGAACCTTGCGGCCATGTCGATACCCGACCTGGAAAAAGACTTCCTGGTGATCCTGCACGAAACGCAGGACATCGTAAACCTGGCAGGCACAGTGCGCGCCATGCTGAACATGGGCTTCTGGCGCTTGCGCCTGGTGCGCCCGGCACTCTTCGATGCCTACCGGATTGCCGGTATTGCGCACGGCTCGGAGGCACTGCTCGAACAGGTGGAGTTCTTCGACGATCTGCCAGCGGCCCTGGCCGATGTAGGGTACGCCGTAGGCACTACTGCGCGCGGCCGGACGCCCGCCTTCGTGTGGCAGCACCCGCGTGAAGCAGCGCCCGAGCTGATGCAGCTGGCTGCCACGGGCGCGCGGCCCATCGCGCTCATCTTCGGCCGCGAGGACAAGGGATTGACCAGCCAGGAGCTGGACTACTGCGATCGGGTCCTGACCGTACCCACCAGTCCGAAACGATCATCGATGAACCTGGCGCAGGCCGTCCTGCTGGTCTGCTACGAGCTCTGGCTCGCCGGACCCGGCGCGCAGCAGAAACTGCCCACGCCGCGCAAACATGCACCACCGGCTACGCCTGCTGACCTGGAAGTGATGTTCGAAGACGTACAGCGCGGACTTGCTGCCGTGGATTTCTACAAAAAGCGCGATCCCGACATGATCATGCGTACCATGCGCGCAGTGCTGCGCCGTGCGCAGGTCAGCACTCGGGAAGCGAAGTTGCTGCGAGCAGTTTTTATTGAAGTCAGAAAAGTCGTGGAACGCCTGCAGCAGACGGAAACAGGCTAGTTGCTTTCCGCCTACGCCCTGGCTGCGCTACTCGCCGGCTCAGGTACTTCGACACCGAGCAGTTCCACCTCGGACATGGGCTGCCAGGTCTGGAAGATCGGAAAGCGTCTGGCAAACCAGGCTATGCAACTCAGCACGATACCCAGGAAGAACAACCCCATGCCGATCTCCTGCCAGCCCAGCGGAATGTTGTCGGCGCCGGTGTACAGCGAAGGATACACCAGCATGTAGCGCTCCACCCACAATCCCACCAGCACGATACAGGCGAACAGCGCCAGCGTGCGCGGATTGCGCTTGGGCGCCACGCCCAGCAGACCGAAGAACGGCAGCACGAACAGGCAGAAGAACACAGTGACCGTGATGGGCAGGTACGTTTCGTCGAGGCGATGGATCAGCCAATCCTGTTCGATGGGCAGCAAGCCATACCAGATGACGATGAACTGCGAGTAAAACAGGTAGGCCCAGAACACGCAGAAGCCGAAGGTCATCTTGCCGATGTCATGGAAATTGGTCGGGCGGATCACGTCGCCCTGACCGGCGCGCAGCACGTAGAGCACACAGGCCAGCGCGGTCGCTGCAATACCGCCCAGGAATCCGCTCATGAAGACGTACGGTCCGATCATGGTGCTGAACCAGTGTGGTTCCAGTGACATGACGAAGTCCCACGCCATCACTCCAAAACCGAGCGCCCAGAACAACGCCACCACGGGCGCCAGCATAGCCAGCTTCTTGTACGAGCGGACTTCCTCTGTTTCCTGACCCTGCCAGCGCTGGCTGAAGCGCGCGTACAACGAGCGCAGTTTTTCCGGCACTTCATTCTGCGCCCGTCCGATATCCGGACGCAGGGACCAGTAGGCAAAAACCAGGTCCAGCGTGAACAGAATGCCCAGCAGCACCAGCATGCGCGCCGACATGAAGGGCACGTTCAGGTACGCGGCCTTCTTCACGACCGGATGGTCGACCCACGGGAAGATGTGCCGGGCACCCAGCAGGATGGGCAGCATCATCAGGTACGCGACGGGCAGAAACGACACGAAAGCCAGCGCAATGCGACGGATCGGACGGGACCACAATCCGCGCGTGATGGTCACGACCACAGCCAGCGTGACCGCGCCCTGGCAAATCGTCGTGAAGAACAGCCAGTTGAAGTGGTAGGCGCGAAACGCGCGCGTGGTGTCCGTGGCAAACGCCGCGATCACGGCAATCAGACCAACCACACCCAACGCGAGCGCGGCCATGCGCAGCGCAGCTGGCATGGGATCGAGCCTGCGGAACGGCAGTTCAGGCAGATGCTGGACATCGTGCGACATGTTCTATCTCCCCGGCTGCGCCGCACCCGCCGCTCCGGGTGCCGCGGGAGCCGCTGCTGCTCCACTCTGGCGCTGCAAATGTCGTAGATAATTCACTGTGGCCCAGCGCTCCGTGTTGCTCATGCGCGCACCATACGCAGGCATGAGACCGCGACCCACGGCAATGACGGCGTACAGGTACCCATCGTTGCGCCCCACCGTAGTCGGCAACATGAGGTTCGGTGCGACCGGGACCTTGCCCGTCTCGCCGGGAGCGTTCAGAATCGGTCCGTTGCCACCACCCTGCGGACCGTGGCACACCGAGCAGAAGCGCTCGAACATGACCTTGCCCGCCTGCAGAACGGTCGTGTCCGTGGCCGGCAACGGATTGACCGCAGTTGCGGCAAACGCATCCATGCCTGCAACGGTCGGCGTGATGGGCAACGGCACATCACCCGCCGGAGACGCATACGGTACCGCGTTTGGTGGAGCAGGACGCGGCATCTCATACGGATCGATGCCCGGCGAATTGCGCAGGAAGCTGAATACCGGAATGCTGGCCATCACATTTTCAAAGCGCGTGCACCCACTCGTGCCAATCAACACAAGCAGACTCAATGCAGTCCCGATTGCCCGCCTGCCCGCCTGCCCGATTGCCCGCAGTTCAAAGATCAACCCGCACCTCCTCGGCGCGATCCTTCACGGACACGGCGCCGGCATCGTGCAGCAACTTGCGCGCTTCATCAGTGCGGCCGTTGGCGGTCACGTACACGCCGAACTGGCCCTGTGAAAAACTCGTGTCATATACCACGCGAGCCTTGGCGCGTGGCAACTTTGCGTTCAGGAACAGCCCGGCCACTGTGGACAGTGCGCCAAACAGGATGGTCAGCTCGAACGCGATGATCAGCATCGGCGGAATGGAAATGATGGGCTTGCCACCCGTAACCAGCGGCCAGTCCAGCGATGTCCACGTGGGCAGCGCGAATCCGGTTGCTGCACCGGTCAGCCCGCCGACCAGCGTGAACAGACGAACTGAACTGGTGGGCGCGTGCAAGGCATGCTCGAGATCATGACTGGGCATCGGTGAAAACGCGGTAATGCGTTTCAGCCCGGCGCCGCGCAGCTTCTCCACTGCTTCCACTGCCGCATCCAGCTCGGCAAAAACCCCCAGTACTCCTTCGGCTCGCTCGGCCATCAGCGCGCACGCTCCTCTCCGGCGTCAGTGCCCGGACCCACATTGTTGCCCGGCACCGTACGGATGCCATGGTGTTTCGGCCCATGCCGGCGCAGCGGCGCGGGCAACACTTCCTTCAGCTCCTGCACGCTCACCGCGGGCAACACCCTCAGGAAGAGCAGGAACCACATGGCAAACCAGGCAAAACTGCCGGCCAGAATGGCCATCTCAACCCAGGACGGCTGATAGTTGCGCCATTGCCAGGGCTCGTACTCGTGCGACAGGCTGACCACAATGATCACGAAACGCTCGAACCACATGCCGATGTTGATGAAGATGCTCAGCACGAAGAGCGCGGGTATGCTGCGCCGCACTTTCTTGAACCAGAGCAGCTGCGGGATGATGCCGTTGCAGGTCAGCATGATCCAGGTGGCCCACCAATAATCACCGAACGCGCGCCACCAGAAGGCCGCACGCTCCGGCGTCTCCATGCTGTACCAGGCAATGAAGTATTCGGTGAGATAGGCATAGAACACGATCATGCCCGTGAGCAGAATCAGCTTCGACATCGAGTCGAAGTGTTTCAGCGTGAAGTAGTTCTCGAGATGGAAGATCTTGCGAATGGGGATCACGATGGTGATCACCATGGCCAGCCCCGAGAAGATGGCGCCGGCCACGCAGTAGGGTGCAAAGCTCGTGGTATGCCTGCCGGGCACGCTGCCCATGGCGAAGTCCCAGGACACGACCGAGTGGACCGACAGGACCAGCGGCGTGGCCAGCGCGGCCAGGTACAGATACGCGCGCGAGAAATGACGCCACTCCTGGTCCGTGCCACGCCAGCCGAAGGAAAGCGCACTGTACAGTTTCTTGCGCCAGGGTACATCAGTCATGTCGCGCGCGGCGGCAATGTCCGGCACCATTCCGACGAAGAAGAAGGTGGCGCTGACCGTGAGGTACGTACCGATGGCGAAAACGTCCCAGACCAGCGGTGAGCGGAAGTTGGGCCACAACTCGCGCTGGTTGGGATACGGCATCAGGTAGTAGAAGATCCAGGGACGGCCCAGGTGAATGATGGGGAACAAGCCGGCCGTCATGACCGCGAATACGGTCATGGCCTCGGAAACGCGATAGATCGACTGGCGCCAGCGGGCACGGAACAGATATAGAATCGCCGAGATCAGCGTACCCGAGTGAGCAATACCAACCCAGAACACGAACGTCGTTATGTATGCGCCCCAGCCCACCGGGTTGATCAGACCCGACATACCAATGCCGAGCACGATCTGCACCATCCACGCGAAAATGCCCAGGCCCAGCACGGCCAGGACGATCAGGAAGAAGAGCGTGTAGCCCTTTCCCCAGGGCGTGAGCAGACGGAAGACATCTTTGTTGACTTCCGCGTAGGTCGCGACTTCCGGGTGGGTCTCGGAGCGGAGCTGTGTTGCCATGCTTCGCTATGCCTCCGCTTCCAGGACGACTTTCTTG
The DNA here is from genome assembly GCA_050739815.1 of Pseudomonas sp. Taxonomy (GTDB): domain Bacteria; phylum Pseudomonadota; class Gammaproteobacteria; order Pseudomonadales; family Pseudomonadaceae; genus Aquipseudomonas. Next base: position 9,593 of record JBOICE010000521.1, read on the forward strand.
AGGTACGTCACCGCGGACTGGGTATTGAGCGGCTCCAGCACGCGGTAACCGCGGCCCGACGCGGCCACGCGCGTCACACGCGCATTCGGGTCCGCGACGTTGCCAAACACGATGGCATCGCCCGGGCAGGTCTGCGCACAAGCAGGCACGATC